>JBEGLK010000094.1:0-7018 GCA_041183605.1 Pseudomonadota bacterium | reverse complement strand
ATGTAGTACTGGGTACGCCGAATGTGGTTGCCGGTATCGCTGTCGCGGGTTTCCGCCAATGAGGCCATGGCCAGAATGGTCACATCCTGAATCGCAGCGAGTTCATGGGTGCGCCGCACCACCTCGAGCTCCAGGTAGTGGTTCTTGTCAAGCAAAAAATCAGCCGCAGCCTTCAGCGCCAGATGGGTCTTGATGCGCTCCTGCAGGATCGGTGGACTGATCGGTTTGGTGATGTAATCCACCGCTCCCAGCTTGAAGCCCTTGCGCTCGTCCTCCACCTCGGACTTGGCCGTCAGAAAAATGACGCGGATGTCGCGTGACTTCGGGTCTTCCTTGAGACGTTTGCAAACCTCGTAACCGTCCATGCCCGGCATCATGATGTCCAGCAGGATCAGATCTGGCGGCTGCTCCGAAGTGGCAATACGCAAGGCCTTCTCGCCATTGTTGGCCACCCGCACAATGTAGTCGTCGCGCAGCAAGCTGCTGACCAGCGACAAGTTGTCGGGCGTGTCATCAACCACCAGCACGGTGGGTTTTTGGGTGAAATCGAGTGGTGACATGGTGGAGATTAAGTGGGAAAGGCTTCTTTGAGCACCTGCAGCGCGGCTTCAAAGTCGAACATTTTGACTGCATTTTCCAGGGCGGTGTAATGCGCCGGAAAAGCTGTGTTGAGCAAATCGGCGTTTTCGCCCACGACATCAACCGCCGACGCATCGTCATAGGCCAGCAAGGAGGCCAGACGATCACAAACCTCCCTGAGTTTGACAGGGTCAACAGCCACGGTGGCATGAGCAGACTCGTCCGGCAGGGCATGCTCCAACGCATTCATCAGTGCTGCCAGCGGCGCCTCCAGAGCATGAATACGCGTGATCAGCACAGCACGGGACTCACCGCGCGACAACCCATGCTCGATCTCTGCGGCCAGCGACTGGATCTCGAGTGCACCAATGCTGCCCGCCGTACTTTTGGTCGTGTGCGCCAGTCGCTCGGCGGTCTGCAGGTCGTCAACCATCAATGCCGACAACAACCCGGCCACCACCGACTTCTGGCCAGCAACAAAGCGCCGCAACATCGACAAATACAAGGTTTTCTTGCCTAGCACCCGGCGCAGGCCGGTCTCGATATCGAGCCCTGCAATCTGCTCCGGCAATATTACCTGTCCCTGCGCGCCCTGGCTGGTGCCATCGTGAGCAGACTGATCTTGCACTCGGGCGTTGGGCTTGATCCAGCGCAGCAGGGTTTGCCACAGCAGGTCAGGATCAATGGGCTTGGCCAGATGGTCATTCATGCCGGCATCAGCGCAGCGCTGACGGTCACTGTCCTGGACATTGGCCGTCATCGCAATGATCGGCAAGCTGGCAAAAGCCGGCGACTTGCGGATTTCACGGGTCGCCGTCAAACCGTCCATCACCGGCATTTGCATGTCCATCAACACCAGGTCAAAATTGGCTTGTTGCACTTTCTGGACAGCAATTTCACCGTTGTCGGCTACATCCACAATAAAACCGGCGTCGCGCAGCAGTTCGGTGGCCACCTCTTGGTTCAAGTCGTTGTCTTCCACCAGCAAAATACGCGCGCCTTTGATGCTGGCCAGGTTTTCGGCACTCAAGGAAGGTGCCTCGGTACTTCCGCGCCGACCCTCCGGCGCAGCCCCCATCATGCTCAGGACACTGTCAAACAGCAGAGACGCGCTCACCGGTTTGATCAATACATCCTTGACACCCGCCTCGCTGGCCGCCTTGAGTACCTCTTCACGGCCAAAAGCAGTCACCATGACCACGTTGGGCACACGTTTGAGGGGGCGTGCCTGCAGACGCGTGGCGGTCTCAATGCCGTCCATGCCTGGCATTTGCCAGTCCAGGAAAACAAAATCAAAGGCCTGGTTGCGGACTTCAGCCTGGTCCACCGCATGGATGGCCTCCGCGCCACCTGCAGCCTCCTCGACCACCAGTCCTATGCCCTCCAGCATGTCGCGCAACACGACCCTGGCGCTTTCATTGTCATCCACCACCAGAGCCCGAAGGCCTTGCATGTCTGAGCTCAGGACGCGTTGTGGCGGCGATGCCCCCCCCTTGCCGAGCCGGACGGTGAACCAGAAGGTACTGCCCTGCCCCAGGACACTTTCCACACCGACCTCACCCTGCATCATGTCAACCAGCTTTTTTGAGATCGCCAAACCGAGGCCCGAGCCACCGAACTGGCGCGTGGTCGAACTGTCGGCCTGCTGAAACGACTGAAACAACTTGCTGCACTGCTCCGGCGACAAGCCGATGCCGGTGTCACGCACCGCAAAATAGAGCAACACATCCTGCTCGTTTTGTTCACGTACCCGCACCACCACGTCCACCTCGCCCCGAGCCGTGAACTTGACGGCATTGTTGGCATAGTTGATGAGCACCTGGCTCAGACGCAGCGGGTCACCTATCAGGTTGTTGGGCACATTGCGGTCCACATCAATGATGAGTTCCAGCCCCTTGGCCGCCACTTTTTCAGAAATCAGGTTGCTCACATTGCCCAGCACCTTTTCCAGATCAAAGGCAATGTGCTCGATGCTGAGTTTGCCTGCTTCCATCTTGGACACATCGAGAATGTCATTGATGATGCTCAACAAATGTTGCCCCGAGTCCATGATCTTTTTCATGTAGTCACGCTGGCGCGGCAACAGCTCGGTCTTGAGCATCAAATGGGTCATGCCGATCACGGCGTTCATGGGCGTGCGGATTTCATGGCTCATATTGGCCAAAAAGTCAGCCTTGGTGCGCGCTGCGTCTTCTGCCAATTCCTTGGCACGACGCATGGCATCCGCGGCCGCACGTTCATCGGTAATGTCGTCAACCACCCAGACCGTGCCTTTGCCGGGATCCCGCACATCAATCGCCCGGCCAGTCAGTCGAGCCCAAAACAGGCTGCCGTCCTTGCGCACCAGTTGTTGCTCGCGACGATGAGCCCCATCCTTCCAAATGTGCTCGTAGGCATTGGCCACTTCTTTTTCAGCCTCGGCATCCGCGTACCAGATGGACGTGGGCTGCCCCACCATGGCACCCTCCATCCAGCCAAACATCTCGCACAGGCGTTTGTTGCAGTTGACCAGAATACGGTCCTTGATCAGGGCCATGCCCGAGCTGGCCGTGTCAAAAATGGCCATCTGCTCCTCACCCGCGAGGATCAGCTGCTGCGATACCTCGGTCAGCTCGGCCGTGCGGGACGCGACCAGTTGCTCCAGGTTGGTCCTGTACTGTTCCAGTTCAAGGGACATGCGACGCTTCTCGGTAACGTCTTCCTGGATCGCCAGATAATGGCTGATGCTGCCGTCGGCCTGCCGCACCGGCGTCATGTGGGCCTGTTCCTCGTACTCACTGCCGTCCTTGCGGCGGTTGATGAAAATGCCACTCCAGCTGTCTCCCCGGGTCAAGGTGGCCCACATATCCTGGTAGGTGGCGAGTGGGGTCTTGCCCGACTGCAGAACCCGCGGGTTCAGGCCAATGGCCTCCTCGCGGCTGTAACCGGTCGATCGGCAAAAGGCCTGATTGACGTACTCGATTTCCACGGCTGTATTGGTGATCACGATGCTTTCGGGGCTTTGCTCAACCGCCAGGTAGAGTTTGCGCAACTCGTTCTCACTGCGCTCGCGTTCGGTGATGTCTTCCTTGACCGCCACATAGTTGCATATTCGGCCCTGTGCGTCGCGCAAGGGGGTGATGATGGCGGCTTCAGTACGCTCAATGCCGTCCTTGGTCCGGTTGATAAATTTACCTTTCCAGGTATTGCCTGAAGTCAAGGTTTGCCACATGCGCTGGTAGGTTTCTGGCGGCGTTTTCCCTGAGCTCAGGATTCGCGGATTCTGACCGATGACATCATCGCGGGTGTAGCCTGACAGGTTGACAAAGGCATCATTGACGAATTCAATACGCGTATCCATGTCCGTGATGACCACGGCATGCAGACTCTGCTCCACCGCTGTGCTGAGCTTGCGCAGGGTGAGCTCGGCTTTTTTGGATTCGGTGATGTCGTCCCATAACGCGACCAGGTAGTCCACGCCGTGTTGCCGGATCAGGCTTGCGTTGATGCGCACGTCGATCACTCGGCCGTCCTTGCATCGGTACTGATTTTCAATACTGACGGCACCTGAAGCCCCCAAACCTGCCACCCTGGCCCGCAATTCATCCGGATCATCAACCGCCTGCAAGTCATGCAATGTCATATGCAGCAACTCTTCACGGCTGTAGCCCAGAATCCGCGCGCTGGCGGCGTTGACCTGCACGATGCGCAGGGTTTGCACCTCGATCAGGTTGATGGCTTGGGCCGCCTGCTCAATGATGGCGTTCATCAGTGCCTGGGCCTCGGCTTCACTGGTGCGCGCGCGACGCAATCCGAGCGTCTTGTTCAAACGGATACGAATGGCATCCAACAGGGCCCGCTCCTCTGCCCTGAAGGTATCACCGGCATCAACGGGCAGGGGACCCAGATAGGCCACCCGTAATTCATACAAGGGAACACCGTCGGCACCACCAAAATTCATCGACAAAAATTGCGCCTGTTGCATCACGCTGGCATCACCCAGCACATCGCCCCCGGACTCGATGCACACCGCCGCCAGTTCCGGGTAGCGCATGGCCGAGGGTATGCGCAGGAGCAGGGCTGCCAGCAGACGTGGCTCATCCAGGTCGTCGCGCTCCATCAGGCTGGAGACCTCATACAGGCAAGACAACTCCTTCATGCGTTCACCCAGGTCTGCCTGCGCGCGCATGCGCTCGTGGACTGCATCGCGAAACGCCAGGACAGCGTTGGCCATCTCACCCAAGACACTGCGTTTGTCACGGCTGATTTGCTCAACTTGCGTCGCAGTGGTGGAGCTTAATTCACCGCGTGTCAGGTGCAGCATGGCCTTTGACAGCACAGACACCCGCCTCAGTACCCGGCGTGTTACCCAAGTCCACAGCAGCAACAAGGCCACCAGCATCAGCGCCGCCGTCGCCACCATTTCCCTGACATATTTATCAAAGAACTTTGCTTGCGCCTCGGCGCGCCGGGCCATGCCTTCGGTAGCCAATGCGGCAATTTTGTGCGTATGCTCACTCAGCATCACATAACTTTGCCCGGCACGAAAGGCTTGCTGCATGGCACCGACAGGGTTGATGGTCGCCATGTCGGTGGCGGTGATGATCAAATTTCGATAACTCAAGAAATCCTGCCTTGCTTCCTTGACCACATCATTGCCGTCCTGCAGGTTTTCCAAGTCGAACAGCCTGGGTTCCAGGCCCGCCAGCAAGTTCACCACGGTGGTATGCACACGATACACCTGGCCCTGGTCGGCCCTCCCGCTGGCCGCTTGTTCCAGTGTATCGGCCACCATTTTTTGAATGGCCGCAAGTTCCTGATTAAAGCGGGTGGCAGCGGCCAGTCGCGCAGTGTCGTCGGCCTGGGCTGCGGAAATCAGGCTGTATTCACGCTCGATACGGTGGAGGGACGAAATAACAATGCCTGCCGCAACCAGCATGACCAGCAGCACCGGCAACACAAACAGCATGAACACCGGTGACATCCGGCCCTTTCGAACCACGCCAGGGTAGCCATCGCCGCTGCGCTCACCCTCTGCAGGCAACTTCACTTGAGGCCCCCTGTCGGCAGCAAGGCCGTCCACAAATCCGGCGGAACACTTGCCACATAGTCAAAACCGGCATCCCCTTTGGGGCGAAACACCACCAAGGTCGCTTCTTTGGGAAAGTAACCCATCAAGTCCATTAAATTGGGGCCGTGGGCAATCACCAGGCGGTTGCTGCCCGCTGCCACCGGCACGGCCAACAAACGCCGCGTATTGGCAACAATCGGCGCTTTCTGGGCGTCTGTCAGGTTGCCGGTATACATGAGCTGAAGATCCAGCTGAACCTGCCTGCCGGGAAATGCCGCGGCAGCCGTGTCCTTGACCCGGCACATGGGACTGATGTGAATATTTTGGATGGGAATGTGTGCCGCGCGAATGGCCTGCCCCACACGCGCTGCCTGCACCCGGCCTTGTTCGGTCAATTGGCGCTGGGTGGAGCAGTCATTCAAGTCCACGGAAGGCAGGCGGTCAGCTTTGCTGTTGTCGGTGGTGGCATGACGCAAATAAAGCGCGAAGCCTCCTTGGCGTAGCTGAGTGAGCAATTCGCGCGTTGCCAGCTTCTCAACAAACTGGGTGCCTTTGATCGCCAGAGGTGGCGCGCTTGCATCCGCCGCATCGGCTGGATGAGCACACAGCCCGACCAGTAACACCAGCAAGGCATGGAAAAACACCTCACGGCGCGTTATATATAGCATCATGGTCGAAATTTAGCATCAAAAGTGTGTTCCAACAAATCCGGAGCACAGCGCCAGATCAAATTTCAGAGGCATTTCCACGCGATTCCAATGGAACACAAGCTGCAAGGCCTGCGTGCTGACTGATGTCAAAATGACTGCCTTTTCAACCACGATAGCCAACGCACCTTAGCTGCCGTCTCATGCCGACTACGACTGAGCTCCAACCCGCCCACGAAACGCCGCACATTTCCGTGCTGTCGCTGTCTGTCCCGGTAGCCATGGGTTATGTGCCGCTGGGCATGGTGTTCGGCTTCCTGTTTGTGCAAGCCGGCGCACCCTGGTGGCTGGCAATATGTGCCAGCGTACTGGTGTTTGCTGGTGCCGCCCAGTTCATGATGGTGCCCATGCTGGCGGTAGGACTGCCTGCGGCGTCCATCGCCCTGGCCACGCTGGTGGTGAATTTGCGCCACATTTTTTATGGCTTGTCCCTGCTGGACAAACTGCCCGCCAAGCCCTGGGCGCGCTGGTACCTGGTGTTTGCACTGACCGATGAAACCTACTCGGTGTTGACCACCTTGCCAGCTGGCACCAGCACCCGCCAGATGGTCACCGTGGCCTTGCTCAACCAGGGCTGGTGGATATTGGGTACCCTGCTGGGCGCAGTGATTGGCGCACAGGCGCAAATTTCATTGGCTGGGCTTGACTTCTCACTGGCAGCCCTGTTCGCCGTGCTGGCGGT
>JBEGLK010000093.1:0-7546 GCA_041183605.1 Pseudomonadota bacterium | reverse complement strand
GTCTGCCAGCTCTGGCACGTGGGCCGTGTCTCGCACACCAGCCTGCAACCCCATGGCGGCCAGCCAGTGGCGCCCTCGGCCATCACTGCCAAGACCAAAACCGTGCTGATCGAGAACGGTGTGCCGGTCTTTGTCGACACCTCGGCGCCACGCGCCCTGCAAGCCTATGAGTTACCCGACATCGTGCATACCTACGTGGCCGCCGCGCGTAACGCGATTCAAACCGCCGGTTTTGACGGCGTTGAAATCCATGCCGCCAACGGCTATCTGCTGGACCAGTTCCTCAAGAGCGGTTCCAACCAGCGCCGCGATGATTTTGGCGGCAGCATCGAGAACCGTGCCCGTTTCCTGCTGGAAGTGGTGCAGGCCGTGACCAGCGCCGTGGGCGCCGGCCGCGTGGGTATCCGCCTGTCACCGGTGACGCCTGCTAACGACGCCTTTGATCCCGACCCCCAGCCATTGTTTGATTATGTGGTGCGCGAGCTGGCCGCCTTTGGGCTGGCCTATGTACACGTCATTGAAGGAGCCACCGGTGGCCCGCGCGAGCTTCCCGATCGCCCGTTTGATTACACCGGTCTGCGCCGTGCCTATCGCGCTGCCGCGGGCAAAGGGGCCTGGATGGTCAACAACGGCCTGGACAAGCATCTGGCGCCACAAGCCATTGCCGATGGGGCTGATCTGGTGGCTTTTGGCCGTCCTTTTATTGCCAACCCGGATTTGGTGGAGCGTTTGCGCAAGGGCAAGCCACTGGCTGAGAGTGACCGTAGCACCTGGTACGGTGGTGGTGCCAAGGGGTATATCGACTACCCTGCGCTCAAGGGCGCCTGAGCAGGCATCAAGCTACGGCAATACACGCCGTCAGCACATGCGACTGGCCCGGCGCCAGCGTGACCTGGTCCGGCCCGGCGTTGCAGGTTTCCACACACACCATGTGCTGGTATTCCCCAGTGGCCATGTCGGCAAAGGCCTGCGAACGCTCCAGCCACGGGTTCCAGACCACGGTGGAGCTGCTGCCCGTTTTGCTGATCTGAATATCGCGTCGGTTACCCTGATCGTTGATGACACAGTCCGCCGTGGTGTTGATGTAAATACGGTCGGTCTCGCTGGCAAATCTGATCGCGCCTAGTTGCCTGTCCCGGGCAAAGTTTTGCACCTTGTCGAGGTAATCACAGCCATCAAGCCCTTGCACCGTGGTTTGCTGGATGTCGGCCACGCCAAAATAGCTGTGCAGCGCTCCGGTCAGCGTGAAGGCTTGGTCGCCGGTGTTTCGGCTCATGAGTTTCAGGTTCAGGGAACTGCCCACCGTCACCTCAAGTTCCAGATCAAAGGCGAAGTCCCACAGCGCTCTTGTGTCTGAATCATCGCGTAAACCAAGCCGCAACACCACTTGCTGTTGCTCATCCAGCGCTGTTTCACGCACTTGCCAGAGCCGCGTGCGCACAAAGCCATGGGCTGGCAGGCCATCCCGGGCACCGAACCAGGGCCAGCACACTGGCACGCCACCACGCACGGCTTTTCCGGGTTCGAAGATTGCGGTTTTGGATACCCATATGACCGGGCCTGCGCCGGCCGGTTGCCACGCCAGCACATGGGCTCCCTGCAGGGCCACGCGTGCCCTGGCCTGGGGCGTCTGTATTTCAGCCACCGGCAAATCACCTTGGCCCTGTGCAAAATGCAGTGCGTCAGGCAGGCTGAAGCGCTGGTTGAGGGTGTCGATGTCTTGGGTCAAAATGGTTCTCCGGATGTGTGGGTCGTGTCGACAGAATGTTCAATCATGGCATGATCCGGGTATTCGTTTGACGTATCACGCAAGGATTTTCCGATGAATGCACCCACGCCCAGGCCGCTGCTCAATTCTGCCCAGGCCCTGGTCCAGGTCAGCCAAACCTGGGACGCTGACCTGGTGGCGCAGCTCAAGAACTACATCGCGATTCCGGCCAAATCGCCGATGTTTGATGCCGACTGGGTACAGCACGGCCTGATCGATACCGTGGTGCAAAACGCCTTTGAATGGGTGCAGGCACAAAAAGTCGATGGTCTCAAGCTCGAAATCATCCGTTTGCCCGGACGCACACCGGTGCTGTTTTTTGAAGTGCCAGCCTCCGCCGGCAACACCGACCTGGCGGTCTCAAACCAGACCGTGTTGATGTACGGCCACCTTGACAAACAGCCCGAATTCACCGGTTGGCGCAATGACCTGGGGCCGTGGACGCCCAAGTATGAGGACGGCAAACTCTATGGCCGTGGTGGCGCCGACGATGGTTACGCCATTTACGCCGCCATCACGGCCATCCAGGCGCTCAAAACCCAGCAGGTCGCGCACCCACGCATCGTCGGTTTGGTGGAAACCTGCGAAGAAAGCGGCTCCTACGATCTGATGCCCTACATCGACACCCTGCGCCAACGTCTGGGCGAGGTCGGCCTGGTGATTTGCCTGGACTCGGGTGCCGGCAACTACGACCAGTTGTGGCTGACCAGCAGCCTGCGCGGCATGGCCAGCGGCACGCTCAGGGTTGAAGTCTTGACCGAGGGCGTGCATTCGGGTGACGCCAGCGGTCTGGTGCCGTCGAGCTTTCGCATCCTGCGCCATCTGCTGGACCGGCTTGAGGACAGCGCCAGCGGCCGCCTGCTGCCCGCCAGTTTTCACTGCGAAGTACCGGCTGAGCGCCTGGCGCAAGCCCAAGTCACGGCAGCCATTCTGGGCGAGGAACTCTACAAACGATTCCCGTGGGCGCATGCCGATTGCGGTGGCAGCAGCCAGACCATGTTGCCCACCACCAGCGATCCGGTGCAGGCACTGCTGGCGCGCACCTGGAAGCCCGCCTTGAGTGTGACCGGTGCCGAAGGTCTGCCCGAACTCAAGAACGCCGGCAATGTGCTGCGCCCCTACACCGCTTTCAAGCTCAGCTTGCGTCTGCCGCCCCTGATCGATGCGGCCAGCGCCGTGGCCGAGCTCAAAACCCTGCTCGAAGACAACGCGCCATACCAGGCCAAGGTGACGTTTGAAGGCGGTGCCGGCGCTACCGGCTGGAATGCACCTGCCACTGCCCCCTGGTTCGAACAGGCTTTGAATGCGGCCTCACAAGATTATTTTGGCGCACCCTGCGGTTTTGTCGGTCAGGGCGGCACCATTCCTCTCATGAACATGTTGTCGCAGGGTTTCCCCAAGGCACAGATGATGGTGTGCGGCGTGCTGGGCCCCAAGAGCAACGCCCATGGCCCCAATGAGTTCCTGCATGTGCCTTATGCCAAAAAACTCACCGCTGCAGTGGCGCGGGTGATTGCGGCGGCTGCGTTGGTGTAGTGACTTAACGCGGCGCCAGCACCGCCATGGTGATGCGCGACACACAGGTCGGTTCACCGGCGTCGTTGACCATGTCGATCTGCCAGACCTGGGTGGTTCGCCCAATATGCACCGGGCGGGTGGTGCCGGTGACCCAGCCACTCTTGACGCTGCGCAGGTGGTTGGCATTGATGTCGAGGCCAACCACCTGGTGGCCCGCTGCGCAGGCGTGGTTGGCGGCGACCGAACCGAGGGTTTCGGCCAGTACCACACTGACTCCGCCATGCAGCAAGCCAAAGGGTTGCCGGGTGCGTGCATCGACCGGTACGCGGGCGCGGATGAAGTCGTCGCCTACCTCCAGAAATTCGATCCCCAGATGACTGATCGCAGTATTCAGGCTGAAGCGGGTCAGATCGGCCACCGACATCGGCTGTTGCCACACGCGCATACAAAACTCCAGGTAACAAACAGGAAGTAGACACTATAACCAGCGCCCGGCCTTGCGATTACCATGCAGTCTGCATTGAATGGCTCAGGAGCATGTGAATGATTGATGGTTTGATTGCCGGCCGGCTGATCGGTGACCCGGAGCGGCGCCAGGGCAAGGGCGGCAGCAGCTTTGTGGTGGCGCGGGTGCGGGCGCAAACCAGCGAGGGTGAAGCCTTGATGGTGAACCTGATTGCCTTTGACGACGCGCCCTGCGCGCTTCTGCTCGCGCTGCGCGATGGCGACTCGTTGGCCGCTGCTGGCCACCTCAACCCCAAGGTCTGGACTGACAAACAGGGCAGCACCAAACCCGCGCTGGACCTGGTGGCGCACCGGGTGCTCAGCACGGAATCAGCGATTTAAACGTATTAAGAACCATGTTGCGTTATCTCACGATCCCCGTTACCCCTTTCGCGCAAAACTGTTCCCTGGTCTGGTGCGACCAGACCTTGCTGGCGGCGGTCATCGACCCCGGCGGTGACCTCGACCTGTTGCTCGCAGAAGTGGACCGGCTGGGTTTGCATCTGGAACAAATCTGGCTTACCCACGCCCACATCGACCACGCGGGTGGCGCAGGTGAATTGGCTGCGCGTTTGCATCTGCCCATCGTCGGCCCGCATCAGGGCGACCAGTTCTGGATTGACGGCCTGCCCGGGCAAAGCAAAATGTTTGGTTTTCCGCCGGCCCAAGCCTTCACGCCCACGCGTTGGCTCAAGGATGGCGACACCGTGACCATTGGCGCCTGCACGCTGGCGGTACGACACTGCCCGGGCCACACGCCAGGTCATGTGGTGTTTTATTCGGCGGAAGCGAAACGCGCGTTTGTCGGCGATGTGTTGTTTGCCGGCTCGATCGGGCGCACCGATTTTCCGCAGGGTGACCATGACATGTTGATTGACAGCATCAGGCAACGCCTGTGGCCAATGGGTGATGACACGGTGTTCATCCCCGGTCACGGTCCCGAGAGCACGTTCGGACGGGAGCGGCGCAGCAATCCCTATGTCGCCGATCCGCGATAAAGGCGCCACCTAAGTTGCCACCCGGCCGGTGGCTGCCGCTTAACTCTGCAGGACTTTTCTGACTTCTTCCTCGGGGATCTTGATGGGCTCGATTCCGGCGCGTTCGTTCTGTAGCGCCAGCACTGCCTGCGCATCGCGTCCGCCCCAGCCGCGTGACATGGCTTCGTGCATGTCCTGACCGAGCGCGTTGCAAAGCCGCATTGGCACGTCAAGCTCGCGCCCGAGCTGGAGCGCAAGGTTGACATCCTTCTGTGCCAGCCGTAGCGCAAAACTTGGCGGGTCCATCTTGCCGGTGAGAAAGTTCACCACGTTGTCGAAACCACGTGCGCGACCTGCAACGCCTGAGCGCATGGCCTTCCAGAGCGTCAAGGGCTCCATGCCCGCCTTGACACCCATGGTGATAACTTCGGCCAGGACGGTCTTCATGGCACTGCTGGCCATGTTGTGGGCGAGTTTGGTGATGGTTCCCGAGCCGATGTCGCCGATGTACTGGGCCTGGTCGGCAATCTGATCGAAGACCGGCTTGTATTTGTCCCAAACCGCCTTGTCGCCGCCAACGAGGATCGCGAGCTTGCCACTGGCGGCACCGGCCGGGCCACCGCTGATGGGTGCGTCCAGGAAGCTGACGCCTTTTGCCGCGAGTTCGGAGTTGAGCTTGCGCACCACACTCAGCGCGTTGGTGGAGAAGTCGAACCAGGCCGCGCCCTTGCGGAAACCACTTGCGAGGCCGTTCTCGCCGTTGCAAACGTTTTCCACGTCTGCCGGTGTGGGCAGCGAGGTGAAGACCAGATCGCAGGCTTCGGCCACTGCTTTGGGCGTGTCCGCCCAGGTCGCCCCTTTTTCGATGAACGGCGCAGCCATCTGCTTGGCGATATCGTGCACCACAAGGTCGTGTCCTGCTTTTTGCAGGTTTCCTGCCATTCCCCGGCCCATCATGCCGAGCCCGATGAATCCAATCTTCATATGTGTACCCCTCGATTATTTTCAACTCAATCCGCGAGCGGACTCACGGCCCTTGCGAGGCATTCTAAGGGTAAGCTATCCTGCCAGGGCCACGCCGCCACAGTCAGGTCGGTACTGTTCGCGGCACAATGCAGTCATGCAGGAAATGCCCTGAGGGGCTCCTGCCAATCTGAGGGATATCGAGATGACAAAAAAAATCAAGCGCATTGCGATCAACACCGGCGGTGGCGACGCACCAGGGCTGAATGCGGTGATCCAGTCGGTGGTGATCGCCGCCTACAACCGGGGCTGGGACTGTTTCGGGATTCGAGACGGCTTCAACGGCATCCTGTTTCCCGAGCGTTACTCCGAAGGCGGCGTGACCCGGCTCACGCGCGACCGGGTGCGTGGCATTGGGCACCTGGGTGGCACCATTCTGGGCACCACCAACAAGGGCAACCCGCTGCATTTCCCGGTCAATATGCCCGATGGCACGGTACGCGAGATCGACCGTTCCGACGAAATCATGGCCTACTTTGCCACCCATGAGATCGATGCGCTCGTTTCGATTGGCGGGGATGGTTCCCTCACCATTGCCAACGCCTTGCACCAAAAGGGTCTGCGCGTGGTGGGCGTGCCCAAGACCATCGACAACGACCTTGACAAGACCTTCACCACCTTTGGTTTTGATACTGCCGTCGGTTTTGCCACCGAATGTCTGGACCGGCTGCACAGCACGGCCGAGAGCCACCAGCGTGTCATGGTGGTTGAGGTGATGGGCCGTTACGCCGGCTGGATTGCCCTGCACACGGGTATTGCCGGCAATGCCCACGCCATTTTGGTTCCTGAAATTCCCTTTGACCTGGACAAGGTGGCTGCCAAGCTGCGCGACCGTGAAAGCGAAGGACGCCTGTATTCCATCGTGGTGGTGGCCGAAGGTGCGCAACCCCGGGACGGCCACCGCGAACTGCAGGCACCGGCCGAAGTCGGCCATGCCGAGCGCCTGGGCGGCATGGGTGAACGCGTCGCCCATGCGCTGGCCGACCGCACCGGCAAGGAGGCCCGTGTGGTGGTGCTGGGCCATCTCTTGCGCGGTGGTAGCCCGACGTCTTTTGACCGCTTGTCGGCGCTGCGTTTTGGTGCGGCGGCGGTGCGGGCGCTGGACGAAGGCCAGAGCGGCATCATGGTGTCGCTGGGTCTGGACGGTGTTGACTATGTGGCGCTCGAAGAGGTGGCAGGCCGCATGCCTGCAAACCGGGCGCGATCTTGGCATTTGTTTTGGTGATTGAGTGAGGCCCTTGTGTCCGATGAGATGAATACAGGTGAAGGTGTGCTGGTGGCGTGCTTGTGCGCCCAGTGGTGTGGCGTCTGCCGTGACTACCGCAGCAGCTTTGAACAGGTCCAGGCGGCGATTCAGCGGGATTTTCCGCAGGCACAGTTTCTCTGGATCGATGTCGAAGACGAGGCTGACCTGCTGCATCCGCTTGATGTGGAAGACTTTCCCACACTGCTGATTGCCTTGGGCGACGCACCGCGCTTTTTCGGCCCGCTGACGCCGCAGGCGCAAACACTGGAACGTCTTGTTCGCAGCACCGCGCTGGAACCCACTGCCAAGTCCTTGCCCGACCCCGAACTCAGAGCGGTGGTGGCGCGCATCGGGGCGCAGCGGCTGGCCGCTTGAACATTGGCCTCAAGACCTGGGTTTTTCCACCAGAAAGCGTCCGAGCGCCTGACCTGACACCACGGACACCCCTTGTGTCCGGGCAAAACGTTCGGCGGTGTCGCTGACGGGGTTCAGACTGATGTAGGTGCAATG
>JBEGLK010000092.1:0-9329 GCA_041183605.1 Pseudomonadota bacterium | reverse complement strand
TGGGCGGCAGCGGTCACGGTGTTGAGGGTGGCAGCTTTGATGCTTGTGTTGTCGTGTTCAGCAATGACTAATGTGCTCATGTCAGATGACCTTCGATACGTTCTTGAGTTTGTCCACCAGGCTGGCCACATCGGGCACCTTGATGCCGGCGCTGCGCTGGGGCGGCTCACTGACCTTGAGCGTCTTGATGCGCGGGGTGACATCGACACCGAGGTCTTCGACCTTGAAGGTGTCAAGCTGTTTTTTCTTGGCCTTCATGATGTTGGGCAGGGTGACGTAACGCGGCTCGTTCAGGCGCAGGTCGGTGGTGATGATGGCCGGCAGGCTCAGGCTCAGGGTTTCGCTGCCGCCGTCGATCTCGCGGGTGACCTTGAGTTTGCCGTCCGTCACTTCCACCGCGCTGGCAAAGGTGGCCTGGGGCAGGTCAGCCAAGGCGGCGAGCATCTGGCCGGTCTGGTTGCAGTCGTCGTCAATGGCTTGTTTGCCCAGGATCACGAGGCCGGGTTGTTCCTTGTCAACCAGGGCCTTGAGCAGTTTGGCCACCGCCAGGGGCTGCAGTTCGGCGTCGGTCTGGACATGGATGGCGCGGTCAGCGCCGATGGCCATGGCGGTGCGCAGGGTTTCTGCGCACTGGGCAACGCCGCAGGAGACCGCGATGATTTCAGTGGCGATGCCTTTTTCGCGCAAACGCACGGCTTCCATCTTGACGTTGGCGATGTCTACTCCGCTGCCGTCCGCCTTGACGCGGACTTTGACGTTGTAGTCCACCACGCGTTTGACGGGGACGAGGACTTTCATGGTTTCTCCAGTTGGGTTTCGATATGCTTTGCAGCGAAGGCCACCACCGAGGCCTGCAGTGCGGGGGATTCATTGCGGTAGCGGAACTGGCTCCAGCGCTCCAGCGCCAGGCCGTCCTTGAGTGGCAGTTCCAGAGCACGGCGCGCCATGTGTTTCATGGCGGCCAGTGCGTGGGCGTCGGTGCGGGCGATGTCTGTTGCCAATTCAAGTGTCGCCGTGGCCAGGTTCTCTGGCGGCACGGTCATGGCGGCCAGTCCCACACGCTCGGCCTCCAGCCCCGACATGCTGCGCCCGGTGATCAGGTAAAACATGGCGCGCGGCAAGCCGAGTTTGCGCGGCAGTCGCTGCGAACTGCCACCACTGGGCAGCAGGTTGCGTTTCAGATGGGCGTCGCCGAGCTGTGCGTCGTTTGCCACAACCAGGATATCGGCCGCCAGCGCCAGTTCGAAGCCACCCGCAACCGCATGCCCATGGACCGACGCAATCACGATCTGTCGCGCGCCCTCCAGAGCCTCGAAGGCTTGCTGCATCCGGTCCTGGTGGCGCAGGTGGGCGGCGGTGTCGGTCAGCACGCCGCTGGCCAGCCACTTCAGGTCATTGCCGGTGCAAAACGCGCGACCGTTGCCGCGTATCACGATCACCCGAATATCGCGTCCGTCTTGGCCGCATTCGTGGATCGCCGCGATCAGCGCATCGAGCGTCTGGCCATCCAGGGCGTTGAGCCGATGCGGCCGGTTCAGCGTGATGACACGCACCTGCGGTGTGCTGTCGTCAACGAGCAGGGGTGCGTCCGGCGGGGTCAGGTCGGGATTCATGTCCGGCTCAGATGAAGCTGCCTGACTGGCGCCGGGCTTCAATGTCCTCGGCTGACAACCATGCGCTCAAGGCGCTCACGGCGTTTTCTGTGGTCAGGTCGGCCGGTGGTTGGGGCGTGGGCAAGGTCGTGCGTGAGAAGCGTGGCCCTGGCGCGGGCTGCATCACACCATCGACTTCAATGTAGGTGCCACGTGCCTTCATGTGCGGGTGGGCATAGGCTTCTTCAAAGTTGAGCACCGGCGAAAAACAGACGTCCTTGCCCTCGAAGATGCGCTCCCATTCGGCGCGGGTGCGACGCTTGAAACGTTCGGCAAACACGGCCTTGATCCGCGGCCATTGGGCCTCGTCCCATTGTGCGCCGATCTCGCCGGGGGCAATCTCGAGTCCGTGCAGCAACTGCTGGTAAAACTTGTCCTCGATCGGTCCGACCGAGACAAAGGCACCGTCGGCACATTCATAAACCTCATAAAAAGGTGCGCCCGTGTCCAGCAGGTTGCTGCCGCGTTCGCCGGTGCCGAAGCCGGTGTGGTGCAGTCCGATGAGTACGGTCAGCAGGGAAGCGACGCCATCAACCATGGCCGCGTCGATCACTTGCCCCTTGCCCGAGCTGCGCGCTTCGAGCAGGGCCGAGACCATGCCAAAGGCGAGATAAAGCGAACCGCCGGCGTAGTCTCCCATCACGTTCAGCGGCGGTGTGGGGGGCTGGCCCGCACGGCCGATCGCATGCAAGAGCCCGGTGACGGCGATGTAATTGATGTCGTGGCCGGCGGTCTGTGCCATGGGGCCGTCCTGACCGAAGCCGGTGACGCGGCCATAAACCAGTTTCGGGTTGCGCTTGAGACACACGTCCGGCCCCAGGCCCAGACGCTCGGTCACGCCGGGGCGAAAACCTTCGATGAAGGCGTCCGCCTTATCGATCAGCTCCAGCACGAGTTGGAGGCCAGCCGGGTCCTTCAAGTCGACCCGGATCGATTTGCGGTTGCGCGTGGCCAGGTCGAACTTGACCGGGCGCGGCACGCCGGTGCCCGCGGGCTCCTTGCGGTCGACACGGATCACGGTGGCACCGAGGTCGGCCAGCAGCATGGCAGCCAGTGGACCCGGGCCAATGCCCGCGAGCTCGACAATTTTGATACCGGCAAGTGGCCCCATCTTGCAAGCTTTAAATCACGCGTTCAGCGCGCAACTGGTCCAGCTCGGACGCCGACATCTTGAGCACGTCGGACAGAATTTGGGTCGTGGCTTCGCCCAGGCCCTGCGCCGGAATGTCGAACTGGGCATTGGCTTTGGAGAACTGGATCGGGTTGCCCATGCCCACGGCCTTGGCATCACCCATGGCGGGGTGCTGCAACTGCATGACCGCGCCACGCGCATGCAGCGCCGGGTCATGCAGCATTTCGTCAGGCGTGCGCACGATCACGGCCGGCACGGCGCGTTTTTCGAACAGTTCACGGACCAGCTCATGTGTTGTCATGGACGCGACCCAGGTTGAGATGATTTCGTTGAGGGCGGCGGCATGTTGCATGCGCGGCCCGCGCGTGGCAAAACGCGGGTCCTGGATCAGTTCGGGGCGGCCCATGGCGTCGAGCAGACCGGTCATCCATTCGGGGCGGAAAGCCACGATCGCCACGTGGCCGTCCTTGCAGGCATACACGCCAAACGGGACCAGACGGTCGTGCGAGTTGCCGGTGCGCATCGGCGCGCCGGCGGCCGTCGAGATGTCGAATTGCTCCTCGGCCACCATCGAGGCCATGCAGTCGAGCATGGACACCTTCACATGTTGACCTTCACCGGTGCGACCGCGCTGGATGAGTGCGGCCAAGACCCCGTTGACGGCGTACAGCGGCGTCACCATGTCGGCGATCGGAATGCCGACGCGGGTCGGCGGGCCATCGGCAAAACCGGTGACTTCCATCAGGCCGCTGAGCGCCTGCACCATGATGTCCATGCCCTTGAGGTTGGGGTAGATGCTGGGCTCGCCAAAGGCGCTGATGGAGGCGTACACAATGCGTGGATTGACACGGGCCATGTCTTCGTAGCCAACTTTCAGTCGGTTGGCTGTGCCCTCGCTCATGTTTTCAATGATGACGTCCGACTCCTTGACCAGACGCTTGAAGATCTCCAGCCCCTTGGGAGACTTCAAGTCCAGGGTCAGGCTTTTCTTGTTGCGACCGCGGTTGATGATGGACAGCGACAGGTCGTCTTCCGAACTGGAGCCAAAGGCAAAGCCCTTGGGGCCGACAAACGGCGGATTGGTGCGCGCAATATCGCTGCCACCCGGGGTCTCGATGTGGATGACCTCGGCACCCAGGCCGCCCAGCAGCAGCGCGCCATAGGGACCGGCGAGTGCGACGGTGAGGTCCAGAACACGGATGCCCTCCAGCGGGCGGGTAGTGGGACTTGCCATTTCAGTTTTCTCTCAAAATAAATATCAACAGGATTGGGGTGGGCCTTGCACCTGGCCGTCATCGAATTGCAAGCTCATTTTCGGCGAGCAGAGGATTTGCATGGTGCGGTGCGTGCGCCGGAATTCGTCATGATTTGGGTGATCAGGTGGCTTTTTCCGCTAGTTTACATGCACAATGCATTATCGACAATAAATTTTACGCTTGATCGTCAAGGAATTGACGCGGTAACGCCGCGCTGATTTCCGTTAGCATGCCCATCCGTTCACCCCCATCCCAGGAGCATCATGCAATTCAAAAACCAGGTTGTTGTTGTCACCGGTGCCGCGCGCGGTATTGGTTTTGCCGTCGCGTCGGCCTTTGCACGCGAAGGGGCACGTGTTGCCCTCAACGACCTGGAACCTGAAGCGGTAACGGAGGCGGTAGCCCGCATTCAGGCCGCCGGCGGTGAGGTCATGGGCATTCCCGGCGACGTCAGCGACCCGCAGCAGGTACGGGCCAACGTGGATCAGGTGCTCTCCGCCTGGGACCACATCGACGTGCTGGTCAATAACGCAGGCATCATGCGGCGCGCGCCGGCTGAACAGATGGATATACAAACCTGGCGCCGGGTGCTGGCCATCAATCTGGATGGGGCGTTTTACTGGTCGCAGCAGGTCGCCAGCCGTTCCATGATCGCCCGACGCAAGGGCGCCATCGTCAATGTAGCGTCCATGTCCGGCGTCGTGGCGGTGCCGAATGCCGCGCCTTATGTGGCGTCCAAACATGGCTTGATCGGACTGACCAAAGCGCTGTCGGTGGACTGGGGCCAGTACAACGTGCGTGTCAACGCGATCTGCCCCGGCATGACGGTGACCGATCTCTCGAAGGCCGACCGCGAGAAAAATCCCCAGATGTTCATCGAGCGCGAGCAGCGTATTCCACTGGGTCGGGCGGCGCTGCCGGATGACCAGGCCAACGCGGTGTTGTTCCTGGCCTCCGACCTGGCAAGTTCCATGCACGGCAGTGTCATGACCATTGACGGCGGCAACAACGCGCTGTCGTCTGGCCATCGCGCGCCACGCCAGGAGGCCTGACGGGCGCCAGTTGCTCAGGCCTGTTCTTCGGGCACGTTGACGACGAGGCCGTCGAGCTCGGCCGTCACCCTGATCTGGCAACCCAGGCGCGAACGCGCCGGATCCACGCCCGGCGCGAAGTCGAGCATGTCGGCTTCCATGCTTTCCATCGCCGGCAGGCGTTCGATAAAGGCGGGATCGATGTAGACGTGGCAGGTGGAGCAGGAGCAGGCGCCGCCGCATTCAGCCAGGATGCCCTCGACGCCGGCGTCGCGCCCGCCTTCCATGACGGTTCGGCCCAAGGCCACGTCCACGACGCGTGTGTTGCCTGAATGTTCGATGTAGGTGATCTTTGGCATGATTTATTTCTTCGTGAGGATGACGGGAACACTTTCATAGGTGTCGTGCAGGCTGTCGTGAGGCCGCTTCGGCGGGTTGGCGGGGTCGAGCTCGGCACCCAGCCCGTAAAGCGCCTTCATGACCCGCACCGCGGTGCCGTGGGTGCCGTGTTTGTCGTCGCCCCGGTTCATGATGCCGGTCACGAGGTTGCGCCCCAGGCAGCTGTGCACGCCGAGCCCGAAGGTCATGCCCCAGGCCTGCATGCCCTTGGGTGCTTCGCGATTGGGGTTGAAGTAACGCGCATCTTCGCCAAACACCTCGGTTTGCACATTCGCGGGCGGCGCGTGGAGCGCCACCATCTCGCCCTGCGCCACTTTGCGACCGGTCGACAGCGTCACGTCACGGGCGGCGGCACGGAAACGTGCCGGGGAGGTCTGGTGCAGGCGGAACGACTCTGCGGCCGCGCGGTGCAGGAATTCGGGGTCGGTGAGTTTTTCATGGTCCGCCGGATGCTCGCGCACCCATTCATCGAGGTGGATGAACACATGCGGCAGGGAGTGGCTGGTGGTCTTGATTGAGCCGGTCAGGAACAAAGCACACTGGCGCCAGACGTAAGGGATTTTTTCATGGTCGTCCGGGCGCGAGAGGTCGTCCTGCAGGCACAGTGCGGTCAGCATGTCGCGTGGCAGTTCCTCCTTGGGCACTTCACCGGCACGGTGGCGGCGCACCAGCGCAATGCGCCGGTCGAGCGAAGCCTGCAGGTACTCGTCGACCAGCGCCTGCACCGCTTCCCGGCCCGAACGAATCATGTCAGCCTGGGGTTTGGTGGAAAAGCTGCCGGTGGTGGCCGCGCTCAAGGTCAGCACGAGTTGGCGGAAGCGTTCGGTGCGCTCGGGTGTATCCACACCGTCAACACCGGTCACCAGCGCCGAGATGCGGGTCAGTGCCGCCTGCAGCAGCGGGATCACGTCGGTGCGCACCCGGCCGTCGGCGCCGCGGCTGAGTCGCATCTCGGCCAATGATTCCTGGATGACCGGCTCCACCACGCGCAACTCATAGTAGGCCATCGCCTCGCGCGAAAATAGCGGCGCGAACAACTGCTTCATTTCGCTGTGGCGCTGCCCTTCGGACATGATCAGGGTGTCTTCGAGGAAGATGGTGCGCTCTTCGGCACCCGCCATGATGAAGTCGGGCGACTTCATGATTTCCTCGATCTCGGCGTAGGTGTCGATACGCTGAAGTTTTTTGACGAAATCGGGAACGGTCGGATCTAAAACGGCTTGCATGATGTGCTCCTGGGTGTTGTGCTTGTGATGGCTGGCGATCTATCGTTATGAAGATAGGAGATCTTTGAGGTTGAAGGCCGGGTCGCTGATGGCAGCTGGATCGGCAGACATACCGCTCTCCAGCAGCCGCTTGGCAACCATGAAGCTGCGCGGGTCGTTCATGGCGTCCACCGCCAGCATCTGTTCGCCGACGTAGTACCAGTGTGATACCGAGCCTTCCTTTGGGCCGGGCCGCACCACGATGCGGTCGTAACCCGTGTTGAGCCCGGCGATCTGCAGCTTGACGTCATACTGGTCGGACCAAAACCAGGGCTGCGGCAGGTAGTCTTTGCCCGCGCCCATCATGTTTTCTGCCACCAGGTTCGCCTGGTCGATGGCGTTCGGCACACTCTCCAAGCGGATACGTCGGCCTTTGTAGAGAAATGAGGTGCAATCGCCGGCGGCCCAGATCGCCGGATCCGAACTGCGGCCCATGGCGTCGACGGCGATGCCGTTGTCCAGCGCGAGTCCGGCCTCGGCCGCCAGTGCCGTCGCGGGCTCAATGCCGATGCCAACCACAGCCAGATTGACCTTGAGTTCGCTGCCGTCGGACAGCCGTGCGCCGGTGATCTGGTCGGAGCCGAGCAAGCGGGAGAGCCCGGTGCCCTCGCGGATGTCGACGCCCTTCATTTGATGCAAGGCACGGAAATAGTCGGAGGTTTGCGGTGCGGCAACACGTTGCAGGATGCGTGGCGCAGCTTCCACCAGCGTGACGGCCATGCCGAGTGTTCGGAACACGGCAGCCGCTTCGAGGCCGATGTAGCCACCACCCACGATCAGCGCGTGCCCGCCGGGCTGGCAGGCACGGGCCATGGCATCCACGTCGGCCAGGGTCCGCACCGAAAACACGCCTGGCAGCTCACCGCCGACGGAGGCTGCCAGGCGCCGCGGCACCGAGCCGGTGGTGAGCGCCAGCATGTCGTAGTCATGCCATTGACCCGCGACCAAAACGGTCTGGCGCTGCCGGTCGATGGCATCCACCTGTGTGCCGGTGATCACGTCGATGTGGTGTTCGTCGTAAAACGCTTGCGGCCGCAGATAAAGGCGTTGCTGGTCGACCTTGCCCAGCAAATAGGCTTTCGACAAGGGCGGGCGCTCGTAGGGGCCCCAGGGCGCGCAGCTTGATGGCCAGCGAGGCACCGGCTTGTCCGGCGCCAATGATGATGATGCGTTTTGACATGGGTATCAGCGCTCGACCGTGCGGCGCTCGACGGCAAGCATGTCTTCGAGACCAATGACCTGGTGAATCAGCCGGTCTTCCTCCTTGTAGGCGCCTGCCACCGTGGGGTCAGGCAAGCCTTTGGCCAGAGCGTCATAACACAGGCGCAAGGCCTTCTGGCGTGCCACCAGCGGGGTGATGGCATCACAGACGATGCGGTAGCCCAGCTGGCCCAGTTCCGCCAGCGTCATGCCCATCGAAGCCGGGCCTGCGAGCATGAAGTAGAACAGCGGGCCTTCAATGCGCTCACCAATGGCGCGCGCCTCTTCAGGTGTGCGGGGCAACACCAGCAACATGTCGGCACCGGCGCGGCGATAAGCCTCGGCGCGCCGCAGGGCCTCGTCGATGCCGTCGGTGCGGCAGGCATTGGTGCGCCCGATGATCATGAAGTCCGGGTCGCGCCGTGCGGCCACCGCCTCCCGGATCTTGTGCTCCATGAGTTCCTGCGGAATCAGGTGCTCGACACCAATGTGGTGGTGTGCACGTTTGGGCAGCAACTGGTCTTCGATCTCGATCGCGGCAAAACCGGCTGCTTCGGCCATGGCGATGGTGTGGTGCAGGTGCATCGGGTCGCCATAACCACAGGCGCCGTCCAGAATCAAAGGCAGATCACTCGCGGCGCGGATCTCGAGACCGGCCTGCGCCATCTGTGTCAGCGTCAGGTTGGCTTCGGTACAGGTCTTGACATAACCCAGCGTGCCGCCACCGAGGTACAAGGCCTCAAAACCCGCGGCTTGCGCCATCTTGGCGCTGATCGGGTCCAGCACCAGCGGCACCACCGCGGGCAGTTCACGCGTGATGAGTTCACGCAGTCGGGCAGCACTGGTTTTCATGGCAATTCCTTTCAGGACAAGGCAGCGCGGGCCAGGGTGCGGCGTGCCTGCAGCACCACCGGCAGATCCACCATGCGGCCGTCGATCTGCACGGCGGCGCCGCCCGATGCTGCATCGGCCGCCACCACCTTGCGCGCCCAGGCCAACTCTTCGTCGTTGGGCAGCAAGGCGGCATGGATCGGTGCCACCTGCGAGGGGTGGATGCAGAGTTTGCCGGCAAAGCCAAGGCGCAGCGCGCGCAGGGCGTCCTGGCGCAGGCGGGCCTCGTTGCCAATGGCGACCGTGACACCATCGACTGCCGGTGCCAGCCGATTCACCCGAGTGGCGATCGACACGGCAAAGCGCAGCGGCGTCAACTGGGTTTCGTCCTCATCTCATTGGATGCCGGTGTCGGCCATAAAGTCGATGTGACCGACCACCAAACGCAACACCCCTGCGGCTGCGCCGAGGCCGGGCAGCGCCGCATAACCGGCCGCACTCTCGATCAGTGGCAGCGTCGCCATGCCTGCCAGGCGCTGGTGCACCTGTTCCAGCGCCTGCAG
>JBEGLK010000091.1:0-7231 GCA_041183605.1 Pseudomonadota bacterium | reverse complement strand
GTCCAAGGGTGAAACTGTCGACTTTGTGGTGACCGGCAGCTGGAGCCAGAAATCGCTGGGTGAAGCGCGCAAGTACTGCACGGCGACCGAGGCGGCCAACACCAAAAACAACGGCCACACGACGCTGCCAGAACCAGCCAGCTGGCAGCTCAGCGACAAGCCGGCCTATGTGCACATCTGCAGCAACGAGACCATCAACGGGGTCGAGTACCACGAATTGCCTGACCTCAAAGCCCTTGGCTGTGACGCGCCGCTGGTGGTTGACTTCTCCTCGCACGTGGCGTCGCGCCCGATCGACTGGTCGCGTGTCGGACTGGCGTTTGGCGGCGCCCAGAAAAACCTGGGCCCGGCGGGTTTGACGCTGGTGGTGATCCGTGAGGACCTGCTCGACCGTGCCTTGCCAATTTGCCCCAGCGCCTTTACCTACCGCACGGTGGCTGACAACGATTCGATGTTCAACACGCCGCCGACCTACTCGATTTACATCGCCGGTCTGGTATTCCAGTGGCTCAAAGCCCAAGGCGGCGTCGCAGCAGTGGAAGCGCGCAATATCGCCAAGGCCGAACTACTTTATGGCGCCATTGACAGCTCCGGGCTCTACCTCAACCGGGTGGCGAAAGATTGCCGTTCGCGCATGAACGTGCCGTTTTACCTGCGCGACGAAAGCCTCAACGACGCTTTCCTCAGCGGGGCCCGTGAGCACGGCCTGCTGCAACTCAAGGGCCACAAATCGGTAGGTGGCATGCGTGCCAGCATTTATAACGCCATGCCGCTCGAAGGCGTGCAGGCACTGGTTGACTACATGCGTGACTTTGAAGCCCGACGCGGATGATCGATGGCTTGCCATTGACCCATCCGTTATGACGATTACTTTTTCCATTTGAACCGGCCCATGGCAAAAACCCTTCCCGAATTGCGCGTCGAGATTGATGCCCTTGATCTGCAACTGCTGACCCTGCTCAACCAGCGCGCCGGCCTGGCCCACGAAGTGGGTGAAATCAAACGCCTTGAGGGCTCGGCAGTGTTCCGTCCGGACCGCGAGGCGCAAGTCATTGCAAACCTGCAGGCGCGTAACAACGGTCCGCTCAAGAACCAGAGCCTGAGCCTGATCTGGCGGGAAATCATGTCGGGTTGCCGTGCGCTCGAAGCGGCGCAGCGGGTAGCCTACCTGGGGCCCGCCGGCACCTTCAGCGAACAAGCCGCCGTCCAGTACTTTGGCGGCAGCATGTCACGCGTGTTATGTGTCAGTATCGACGAAGTATTTCGAGCCACAGCGGCTGGCAGCGCCGAATTTGGCGTGGTGCCGATCGAAAACTCGTCCGAAGGCGTGATCTCGCGCTCGCTCGACCTGCTGCTCAATTCACCCTTGCACATCGTGGGTGAAACCAGCTTTCTGGTGCGGCACAACCTGCTGCGTCTGGAGCCCTCGCTGCACGACATCGAAGCTGTTTATGCCCATCCCCAGGCACTGGCACAGTGTCAGGACTGGCTTACCACCCACCTGCCCAACGCCGAACGCCGCCCCGCTGCAAGCAACGCCGAGGGTGCCCGCCTGGCTGCCACCAACCCGGCCTGGGCCGGCATTGCGAGCGAGCGCGCCGGCAGCGAATTCGGTCTGCATGTCGCCTCCTATGCGATCCAGGACGATGCCTTCAACCGCACACGTTTTGCCATCATCTGCCTGCCGCAAACGTTGGCCGCACCACAGGCCACGGGCAATGACTGCGTCAGCCTGATCGTCTCGGTCGCTAACCGTCCCGGGGCCGTGCATGATCTGCTGGTGCCACTCAAAAAATACGGGGTGTCCATGACCCGCTTTGAGTCACGGCCGGCGCGCTCTGGACAGTGGGAATACTATTTCTACATCGACCTGCAGGGTCATCCCAGCCAGCCTCACGTGGCTGCCGCACTGGAAGAATTGCGCGCACTGTGCGCGTTTTACAAGGTTCTCGGCACCTACCCTGTTTCTGAATAAGCATGATTGAGCAACTCGGATTGATCGGCTGCGGCCTGATGGGCGGCTCGTTTGCGCTGGCGCTCAAACGCGCCGGATTGGTGAAACACGTGGTGGCCTACAGCCCGTCGGCCACCACCACCCGTAAAGCCCTGCAACTCGGTGTCATCGATGCGTTGGCAGAGTCGGCCTTGCAGGCGACAAGCGGTGCAGACGTGGTGCTGGTGGCCGTGCCGGTCGCTGCCACCGAGGCTACCCTGCGAACGATCCGGCCCGCCATCACGCCCCGGATGCTGGTGATGGACGTGGGCTCGACCAAAAGTGATGTGCTGGCATCGGCGCAGCGCGCCCTGGGCGACCAGATCGCCTCCTTTGTGCCTGCCCACCCGGTGGCCGGCAAGGAAACGGCAGGCGTGGAACACGCCGACGCCAAGCTTTACCAGGGCTGTCAGGTCATTCTGACGCCCACACCAGAGACCGGCGACGAACAGCGACAGCAAGCCCAAAAAATCTGGCAGGCACTGGGCTGCAAAGTCCTGCAAATGTCGCCGCAGGACCATGACGCAGCCCTCGCTGCAGTCAGCCACTTTCCCCATCTGCTGGCATTTGCCATGATGAACGCTGTCACAGGCCAAGCCCAGGGACAGGAATTCTTGTCCATGGCCGGCCCCGGCTTTCGCGATTTCAGCCGCATTGCGGCCAGCGACCCCAAGGTCTGGCGCGACATCCTGCTGGGCAATCGCGAACAGTTGCTGGCTCAAAGCCGCTACTTTCAGGCGCAACTGCAGGCGTTCGAGGACGTCATGCAACAAGACGATGGTGCAGCGCTGCAAGCCCTCATCGAGCAGGCCAGTTCGGCGCGCAGCCAATGGCATCTCAAGCAACACCATCATCCCAAGCCCGCATGCTGAACACTGTTTTCATTGACCTGCCGCCGCTGAAATCCGCGGGCGGCGCCATCACCCTGCCGGGTTCCAAAAGCATCTCGAACCGCGTGCTGCTGCTGGCCGCCCTGACCCGGGGCCGGACCACCCTGCATGATGTGCTGGACTCCGACGACACCCGTGTCATGCTGGCGGCCCTGCGCGCTTTGGGCTGCGAGATCACGCAAGATGGCTACACGATTGTGATTGACGGACTCGGCGGTTTACCCAAGCATCAACAAGCCAAACTGTTCATGGGCAATGCCGGCACCGCGATCCGGCCGCTTACCGCTGCGCTGGCCTTGATGGGCGGCAGTTATGAATTAAGTGGTGTGGCACGCATGCACGAGCGCCCGATAGGTGACTTGGTGGATGCCTTGCGCCAACTCGGCTGCCAGATCGATTACACCGGCAAGGATGGCTACCCCCCGTTGCACATTGGCCAGCCCGAACTCAAGCTCGATGCCCCGATCCGGGTGCGCGGTGATGTATCCAGCCAGTTCCTGACCGCACTGCTGATGGCGCTGCCGCTGGTGGCCCAGCAGGACATCGTGATCGAGGTCGTGGGTGAGTTGATCTCACGCCCTTACATCGAGATCACCCTGAACTTGCTGGCACGTTTTGGCATTCAGGTGCGGCGTGATGGCTGGCAACGCTTCACGATTCCAGCGGGCAGCCAGTACCAGTCGCCGGGCACCCTGTTTGTTGAGGCCGATGCGTCGTCGGCCAGTTATTTCATCGCCCTCGGTGCCCTGGCACCTGCTTCAGCCGGCTATGAGGGCATTCGTATCGAGGGCCTCGGCGCTGACTCGATCCAGGGCGACATCCGTTTCATCGAAGCCGCCCAAATGATGGGTGCCCAGGTGCAAAGTGGCCCCAACTGGCTCGAAGTGTCGCGCGGCAACTGGCCACTTAAAGCCATTGACCTGGACTGCAACCACATCCCCGACGCCGCCATGACCCTGGCGGTGATGGCCTTGTATGCGCAGGGCACCACCACTTTGCGCAACATTGCCAGCTGGCGTGTCAAGGAAACCGACCGGATTGCCGCGATGGCCTGCGAGCTGCGCAAGTTGGGTGCCACCGTGGTCGAAGGCGCCGACTTCATTCAGGTCACACCACCGGCCAGCCCCGAGCTTTGGCGCGCTGCCAGCATCCACACCTATGACGACCATCGCGTGGCCATGTGTTTTGCACTGGCCGCTTTCAATCCGGCAGGCCTGCCGGTCCGCATTGAAGACCCCAAGTGTGTCGCCAAGACCTTCCCGGACTACTTTGAAGCACTGTTCTCGCTGGTGCAGGCTGAACCGGCCCGGATTCCCGTGCTCTGCGTTGACGGCCCCACCGCGTCAGGCAAAGGCACTCTGGCTGCGCAACTGGCCAGTCAGCTGGGCTACCACCTGCTGGACTCCGGTGCGCTCTACCGCATCACCGCACTGGCAGCCGGGCGCGCGCAATTGCCGCTGGACACCACGGGTGAGCTCGCGATCGCCGAGTTAGCTCAAGGTTTGCGGATTGAATTCACGGCGGACCACCGTGTGATGCTGAATGGTGAGGACGTCTCGGAAGCCATCCGCACCGAGGAAGCCGGCATGAATGCGTCGAAAGTATCGGTATTGCCCAAGGTGCGCGCCGCGCTGGTGGACTTGCAGCACGGTTTCCGCCGCCTGCCTGGACTGGTTGCCGATGGCCGCGACATGGGCACCGTGATCTTTCCCGAAGCCCAACTCAAGGTATTTCTGACCGCCAGCGCCGAACAACGCGCGCAAAGACGGTTTAAACAGTTGATTTCAAAAGAGAAATCAATTACACTTGACAGTCTTCGCGCTGATTTGGAAGCACGTGATGCCAGGGACTCATCCCGCAGTGTTGCACCTCTCAAGCCGGCCGCAGATGCCAAGTTGCTGGACAACTCCAATGTCTCGATTGAAGAATCGGTGAAATTGGTGTTGGATTGGTGGCAAGGCAAACAGCCTTTCTGATCCTGTCTGAAGGGCGCAAACCGCAAAGGTTTCGGCCAATGCACCGGCCCTCATCTGCCCCCTCGCGCTGCACCGGCGCATTGCGGATGAGGTTCAAAAAACTTAACCCGCGCTTCAACCCGCGAAATAACCTGCGCTTGACCGCGCATCAAAACATGTCTGAATCTTTTGCCGCCCTGTTTGAAGAATCCCTGCAACGCACAGAAATGCGCCCAGGCGAAGTGATCACTGCCGAAGTCGTGCGTATCGAGCACAGCTTTGTGGTCGTGAACGCTGGCCTCAAGTCTGAAGCCTATGTGCCGCTGGAAGAGTTCAAGAACGATCAGGGCGAAACTGAAGTCCAGGTTGGCGACTTTGTGTCGGTGGCCATTGGCTCGATCGAAAACGGTTACGGCGACACCATTTTGAGCCGTGACACCGCCAAACGTCTGGCTTCCTGGATGGCTCTGGAAAAAGCGCTGGAAACCGGCGAGTTTGTCACTGGCCAGACCAGCGGCAAGGTCAAGGGTGGTCTGACCGTTCTGGTCAACGGCATCCGCGCTTTCCTGCCCGGTTCGCTGGTCGACACCCGTCCGACCAAAGACCTGTCTCCGTACGAGAACAAGACCCTGGAATTCAAGGTCATCAAGCTCGACCGCAAGCGCAACAACGTGGTGCTGAGCCGCCGTGCCGTGGTGGAAGCCTCCATGGGCGAAGAGCGCTCCAAGCTGATGAACACGCTCAAAGAAGGTGCGATTGTTCAGGGCGTGGTCAAGAACATCACCGAATACGGCGCGTTCGTGGACCTGGGCGGTATCGACGGCCTGTTGCACATCACCGACATGGCTTGGCGCCGTGTCCGTCACCCGTCTGAAGTGGTGACCGCTGGCCAGGAAATCACCGCCAAGATCCTCAAGTTCGACACCGAGAAAAACCGTGTCTCGCTGGGTCTGAAGCAAATGGGTGACGACCCGTGGATGGGCGTGAACCGTCGTTATCCGCAAGGCACACGCATGTTCGGCAAGATCACCAACATCGCCGACTACGGCGCATTTGTGGAACTGGAACCCGGCATCGAAGGTCTGGTCCACGTGTCCGAAATGGACTGGACCAACAAGAACGTGGCACCAAGCAAGATCGTTGCCTTGGGCGACGAAGTCGAAGTCATGGTTCTGGAAATCGACGAAGACAAGCGCCGTATCAGCCTGGGCATGAAACAGTGCAAGGCCAACCCATGGCAAGAGTTCGCGCAAAACACCAAGCGCGGCGACCGCGTCAAGGGCCCGATCAAATCCATCACCGACTTTGGCGTGTTCGTCGGTCTGGCTGCTGGCATCGACGGCTTGGTGCACCTGTCTGACCTGTCCTGGAACGAACCCGGCGAAGCCGCAGTGCGTGAGTACAAGAAGGGCCAGGAAGTGGAAGCCCTGGTGCTCGCCGTTGATGTCGATCGTGAACGCATCTCGCTGGGCATCAAACAGCTCGACTCCGACCCCTTCACCACCTTCTCGTCGATCAACGACAAGGGCTCTGTGGTGACCGGCAAGGTCAAGACCGTGGATGCCAAGGGCGCTGAAATTGATCTGGGTGACGATGTCATCGGTTACCTGCGTGCTTCGGAAATCTCCCGCGACCGCGTGGAAGACGCCCGCAATGTGCTCAAGGAAGGCGACGAAGTGAACGCTGTGGTGGTCAATGTGGATCGCAAGACCCGCAACATCCAGTTGTCCATCAAGGCCAAGGACGCCGCTGACCAGAACGAAGCCATGGCTACGCTGAGCCAGCAGTCCGCCCGTGAAAACGCCGGTACCACCAGCCTGGGCGCGCTCCTGCGTGCCAAGCTGGACAACAATAACTAATCCGTTATTGCTGAAATGAACTGACGGCCGGTTGCCTAGTTGCACCGGTCGTTTTTCTTTGTCCTGAGTACCTGTTATGACCCGCTCCGACCTCGTTGAAGAACTAGCCGCCAGATTTGGCCAGATCACCCAGCGCGATGCCGAATTTGCCGTGAAGGCGATTCTGGAGGCCATGAACGACGCCTTGGCGCGAGGTCACCGTATTGAAATCCGCGGTTTTGGCAGTTTTTCCGTGAACTACCGTCCGCCACGCATGGGACGCAACCCCCGTAGCGGCGAAAGTGTGGCCATCCCCGAGAAAAAAGTGCCCCATTTCAAGCCTGGCAAGGCCTTGCGCCTGGCCGTGGACCAACGCACCGACACACTGCAGTCCTCATCCTGAGGCCATGGCCTTCCACGCACCTTTCGACAAGGTCAAACGGTAGAATCTTCGCCATCTCTGGGAATCGTCGATGAAACACATCCTGTGGTTGCTACGCTGGGTCGTCAAGATCGCCATTTTTTTCACGCTGTTCGCCTTTGCCTTGAACAATC
>JBEGLK010000090.1:0-7429 GCA_041183605.1 Pseudomonadota bacterium | reverse complement strand
GCCAGGCCTTTTTCCAGGCCGGCGATCCAGTCGCGCTTGTCGAGACTGGCTTCAGGTGGGGGCCTGAGCAGGGGTTCAGCTGGGGTCATGCTGGTTTTTTCCTCGCAATGAGAAATGGTCTGTTCGTGGAATTACCCACTCATCGATCGATAGATGATAAATTTAGTTCGCTTATCGCACGATTCGCTGAATTCTAAGGTTTAAATGAATTCAAGTTGGTTAAAGTCAGCCAAGCGGGGTGATGGGCCTCCTGAGCAGATCAACAAGGTCTGCGCCTCGGCATAATGTCCCCGATTCATTCTTGAGGAACAACAACATGACGGTAGCCAATTTGTTAACTCCCAGCTCCGACCGCGAGCAAATTGTCGAGGGCGACAACCCGCTGGGTCTGGAAGGCATCGAGTTCATCGAATACGCCACCGCCAAGCCGCAGGCACTGGGCCAGGTGCTGGAAACCATGGGTTTCAAGCCGGTGGCCAGGCACCGTTCGCGCGAGGTGTTGTTGTACCGTCAGGGTGGCATCAACATCATCGTGAACGCCCATGCCAAGGGTTCTGCACTGAGCGATCAGCCCATCATTTCGGCCATGGCTTTGCGTGTGCGTGACGCGGCTGCCGCCTACCGGCGCGCGCTGGACCGCGGAGCCTGGGGTGTGCCCACCCATGTGGAAGTGATGGAGCTCAACATTCCGGCCATCCACGGGGTGGGGACCAGCCGCATCTATTTCGTCGACCGGCACAAACAGTTCTCGATTTACGACGTCGACTTCACGCCGATTCCCGGCGTCGATCAGCATCCACCCGCCACGGCCGGGCTGCACTTTTTTGGCATCGTGCAGTACATCGGCAATGACCGTTCCGAGGACTGGACCGAGTTTTACCGCGAGTTGCTGGGCTTTCAGCCACTGCCCGACGATGAGCGCTTTGGCATTCTGCCCAAAGGCCGGATTTTGCGCAGTCCTTGTCCGCCGGCATCCCGTTTTTACATTCAATTGATCGAGCCCGAGGCGGGCGTGCTGGACGTGGAGGACGACGAGAGCCTGCATCGCATCGGTCTGGGCAGTGCCGACGTGTTGGCCACCGTGGCCGAATTGAGCCGGCGCGGTGTCGAGTTTGTGTCGTCCCCGCGGGTGCAAACCAGCGCGCGCGGCGCACTCAGCAAGACCTGGCTGGGCAGCGTCAGTTTCGAGATTGTTCACGACCTGCGTGGCTGAATGTCATGAACAATGTCAATTTGAACGATATCAGCATGGACAGCCGTTCGCTGTCGGGCTCCCTGACAGCCAAACTGAGGGCGGTACGCGATGCCGGTTTTTCGCAATTCACGCTTTGTGCCGACGACCTGGTGAATCACCCCGAAGGCGTGGACGCCGCCGTCGCCAGCGTGGCAGGCAGCGGTCTGGCCGTGACAGCCTTTCATGGCATCTGTGATTTTGAAGGTCAGACCGGCCTGATGCACGCCTTCAAACTGGACTTGGCCAAATCCATGTTGGTCCTGTGCCAAGCCTTGCGTTGTCCGCTGCTGGTATTGCCGGCCTCACGTCTGGCAACGTCCGCTGAGGACACCCAACGCCTGGTGCGCAGCCTGCGCCAACTGGCCATGCTGGCGATACCGCTGAACATCAAAATTGCCTACCAGGGCTGGGCGGGTGCCGCGGCGGTACATGGGTATCTGCGGGCCTGGGACCTGGTGTGTGATGCCGACATGCCCAACTTGGGCTTGAGTCTGGACAGTGAGGAGGTGCTGCTTGCGCAGGCACCTCAGGACGACTTGCTGGCCGACCTGGAGATGCTTGACCCTGATCGCCTGTTCCTGGTGCAACTGGCAGATCTTTTGCCGCCTGCCACGCGGGGTGGTCAAGGGCTGCGTGTGTTGCCCGGCGATGGTGCGCACCGTGTCGCGCTGGCTGGACTCGTGACCGGTCTGCATGGTTTGGGTTATTGGGGCAGTTACAACCTGGCCGCTTGTAATGGCGACTATGCGGCCATGCCAGCATCGCATGTGGCAGCGCGCGCCAGGGCCGCCGCCCTGTGGCTGGACCAGGATGTCCTGCAGCGCTCGGTGCCCCTGCCCAACCAGATCCGTCTGCGCCGGTAGTGATCCCTGTCCTGGCGATCATCCTTCCCATTTACCTGGCGATTGCGCTGGGGTTTGTCACCACCCGCGGCGGCCTGTTTGTTCGTGCAGACATGCGCGTGTTTGGCAAGTTTGTCATGAATCTGGCATTGCCTGCCATGTTGTTCAATGCCTTGTCACAACGCCAGATCGGCGAGATTCTCAATGGTAGTTACGTGCTGGCTTATGCGGCCGGTGCGCTGGTCATGATTGGACTTGGTTTGTCATGGGGCAAGTACCGCGGTCTCGGTGCCACCGACAACGTGGTGACGGTGATGGGCATGAGTTGCTCCAACAGCGGCTTTGTTGGTTATCCGATATTGCTGCTGATGACGGCACCGGTCGCGGCGGTGGCGCTGACACTCAATATCCTCGTTGAAAATCTGCTGGTCATTCCGCTGTTGCTGGCGTTGGCCGAGCGCAGCCGCGGTGAAGCGGGTCATTGGACTGCGGTGATTGGCCAGTCGCTGAAGCGGCTCGCAGCCAACCCGCTCATCATGGGGCTGGCGGCCGGCTTGCTGGTGTCGGTGATGCGTTGGCAGTTGCCGGAACCGCTGCTGCGCGCCATTAATCTGTTTGCCTTGTCCAGCGCCGGTTTGTCGCTGTTTGTCATTGGTGGCACCTTGGTCGGTCTGCCACTGGCCGGGATGTGGCGGCAGATCATGCCGATTGTTTTTGGCAAATTGGTGCTGCATCCGCTGGCGGTATGGGGCATGGTCATGATGTTGCCCTGGCTGGGTCTGGCCGCGCTGGCGCCACAGTTGCGTCAGGCCGCTGTGTTGATGGCTGCCGTCCCGATGATGAGCATTTACCCCATCCTGGCGCAAAGCTACGGCAGGGAAGACATGAGTGCAGCCGCGCTACTGGCGACCACGGTGGTGTCATTCGTCAGCCTGAGTGGCCTGATCTGGTTGATGGCATGACATGACATGCATGAACGATTGTCCTGACGATCAGTGCATCCAGGTTGGCACACCGGCACAATAGGCGCCAAATACTTGATCTCAAGGGTCTGCTAGCCGACCCGTGTTTGCAAACCTCCCTGAACACTGGATTTCATCATGAACAATCGGGCACTCGTGTTATTTTCTGGCGGCCAGGATTCCACCACCTGCCTGGCATGGGCCTTGGCGCGTTATGACTTCGTCGAGACGATCGGCTTTGACTATGGGCAACGCCACCGCGTCGAGCTTGACTGCCGCAAACACATTCTGACGCGCCTGCGCGCCGACTATCCGCACTGGGCTTTGAAGCTGGGGGAGGACCACCTGCTTGACCTGGCGGTGCTGGGTGCCATCAGTGACACCGCGATGACCTCCGAGCGCGTCATCGAATTTGATGCCAGTGGGCTCCCGAATACGTTTGTGCCCGGGCGCAACCTGCTGTTCTTCAACTTTGCTGCCGCCGTGGCTTACCGCAGGGGTTTGCAAGTGCTGGTGGGCGGCATGTGTGAAACAGACTATTCGGGTTATCCGGATTGCCGGGACAACACCCTCAAGGCGCTGCAGGTTGCCATGAGCCTGGGCATGGATTCACCCATGGTGATCGAGACGCCGCTGATGTGGCTGGACAAGGCGGCCACCTGGAAAATGGCCAATGATCTGGGAGGAGATATCTTCGTCCGTCTGATCAAGGAACAGACCCATACCTGTTATCAGGGCAACCATACGGATTGGCATGCCTGGGGCTTCGGTTGTGGTCAATGCCCGGCCTGCGATTTGCGCAGGAATGGCTTTGAAGGCTACTTGGTACAAGCCGAAGCGAAGATCTGACAACCCGCGGCTGATCGGCAATTGGTTACACTGGCGCGGCTTGTCGGGGCGCCAAAGACGTAAGTCGAGGCTGAGACCACTTCTGTGGAACCCGCTGAACCTGATCGGGGTCATTCCCGCGTAGGGAACAACGCAATTGGCACCGGCCCTGCTGGCATCTCGCAACAGCACGCACCGGCGGCCCAGGCAGGCTCCTTTTTTTACCGGAGATCACTGCCATGACCAAGACCTCACACACTGTTGACACGACCGATTTGACCCGCCGCATCACGCGCGAGCCTTTTGCCGGTTCTTCCAAAATCTATCTCGAGGGCTCGCGCCCGGACATCCGTGTCCCATTTCGCGAAATTACGCTGGATGACACTTTGGTGCACAACGGCACGGCGGAACCCCGGCGCGAGGCAAACCCGCCGCTGCGTTTGTACGACTGCTCAGGCATTTACACCGACCCGGCACAAACCATCGACATCACGCGCGGCCTGAAGGCTTTGCGCGCGGCCTGGATAACAGAGCGCGGTGACACCGAGGCCCTTCCCGGCATCAGCAGCGCCTACGGCCAGCAACGCCTGCAGGACCCGCAGTTGCGGGCTTTGCGCATGGCCCATAGCCCGGTGCCGCGGCGCGCCAAGCCGGGACGCAATGTATCGCAGATGCACTATGCGCGCCAAGGCATCATCACACCCGAGATGGAGTACATCGCCATTCGCGAAAACCTGGTCCGCGCGCAGTTGGCCGAGCGTCTGGCAACCGAGCGCCTCCCCAAGCCGGGCCACGCGTTCGGCGCCTTGATGACCCAGGCCATGACACCCGAGTTCGTGCGCGATGAGGTGGCGCGCGGCCGGGCGGTGATTCCGTGCAATATCAACCACCCGGAGACCGAACCCATGATCATCGGGCGCAATTTCCTGGTCAAGGTGAACGCCAACATCGGCAATTCGGCCGTCACTTCCTCGATCGAAGAAGAGGTGGACAAGCTGGTGTGGTCCATTCGTTGGGGTGCAGACACCGTGATGGACCTCTCGACTGGCGACAACATCCATGAGACCCGGGAATGGATCCTGCGCAACTCACCGGTGCCGATTGGCACCGTGCCGATCTACCAGGCACTGGAGAAAGTGAACGGAAAGGCCGAGGACCTGAGCTGGGAGCTGTTCCGCGACACCCTCATCGAGCAGGCCGAGCAGGGTGTGGACTACTTCACCATCCACGCGGGCGTGCGGCTGGCCTACGTGCCCCTCACGGCGAACCGGCTCACCGGTATCGTCTCGCGTGGCGGCTCCATCATGGCCAAGTGGTGTTTGTCGCACCACCGCGAGAGCTTCCTCTATGAACACTTCGAGGACATCTGTGAAATCATGAAAGCCTACGACGTGAGTTTTTCGCTGGGCGATGGGTTACGCCCCGGCTCCATCGCCGACGCCAACGATGAAGCGCAGTTGGCTGAGCTGCACACCTTGGGCGAGTTGACGCAGATCGCCTGGAAGCATGATGTGCAGGTGATCATCGAAGGTCCGGGCCATGTGCCGCTGCAGCTCGTCAAGGAAAACGTCGAAAAGCAGCTTGAGGCCTGCTTCGAGGCGCCGTTCTACACGCTGGGGCCGCTGATCACCGACATCTCGCCGGGCTACGACCATATTTCATCGGCCATGGGGGCGGCCAACATCGGCTGGTACGGCACAGCCATGTTGTGTTACGTGACCCCCAAGGAGCACCTCGGTCTGCCCAACCGCGATGATGTGAAACAGGGCCTGATTGCCTACAAGATCGCGGCGCACGCGGCAGATCTGGCCAAGGGTTACCCGGGCGCGCAGATGTGGGACAACGCCATCTCCAAGGCACGTTTCGAGTTCCGCTGGGAAGACCAGTTCCGGCTGGCGATTGATCCCGACACGGCCATGGCTTACCATGACGAGACCTTGCCCAAGGAGAACGCCAAGGTGGCGCACTTTTGCTCCATGTGTGGCCCGAAGTTCTGCTCGATGAAGATTTCGCAGGAAGTGCGTGACTTTGCACGGCTGAACCCCACTGGCCCGGGTACGCCGACGGCAAGCGGCGTGATCCCCATCCAGCAGATCAGCACGGCATTGGAGGAAAAGGCGGCAGAATTCCGCCAGGCGGGCAGCGAAATCTACAGCTGAAGAAATGGTTAACATGGCACCTATAAATAGATGCCAAACATGACCTTGCCAAGTAACGATCTGTCGCCTATCGCCCCCTTGCGGGTCACCGTCTTCCGGATGTTGTGGATCGCCTGGCTTACGGCCAACCTTTGCATGTGGATGAATGATGTGGCGGCGGCCTGGAAGATGACCACACTCACGACGACGCCGATTTGGGTGGCAGCCGTGCAATCGGCTGCCACCCTGCCGATGTTGCTGCTGGGCTTGCCCAGCGGCGCGCTGGCCGACATCCTGAATCGCAAAAAACTCCTGCTGTCAACCCAGCTCTGGGTTGCCACGATGTCGGCGCTGCTGTGTGCCGCGATGTTTCTCGACCACATCACCCCGCACTTGTTGCTCACGCTGACCCTGTTCAATGGCATTGCGATGGCGGTGCGCTGGCCGGTGTTTGCAGCCATCGTGCCTGATGTAGTGCCGCGGGCCCAGTTGCCGGCGGCGGTGATGCTCAATGGCATGACGATGCACATTTCGCGCATTTTCGGGCCTTTGGTGGCCGGTACGCTGATTGCGATGGCCGGCACGGCCTGGGTCTTTTTGTTGAATGCGGTGCTGTCGATTTTTGCTGCCGTCATGATCAGCCGGTGGCGTCAGGCACCCAAGGTGGATCAGCGTCCGCCGGAAAAACTGGGAACCGCGATCAAGGCAGGCCTGCAGTTCATGCTGCAGTCCAAGCCTTTGCAGGGTGTGTTGTTGCGTGTCGGATGTTTCTTTTTTAACGGCTCGGCTTTGATGGCCATGTTGCCCTTGTTGTCGCGGCGACTCGACGGCGGTGGTGCGGGCACCTTTACCCTGTTGCTGGCTTGTCTGGGGCTGGGTGCCATGATGTCCATGGGCATCGTGCCCGGGCTACGCCGCCGCATGAAGCGAAGTCAGTTGATCCTGATGGGTGCCCTCGGCGTGGCCACCTGCATGATTCTGATATCGCTGATTCCGATCCTGGCTGTGGCGATTCCGGTGATGGTCATCTGCGGCGGCGCCTGGATGATGACCGGCAACACCCTGAACCTGTCCGGACAAATGAACTTGCCAGACTGGGTTTGGCGGCAGTGCCCTGGGGTCGGCATTTTGGGGCGCGGTCGCGACCTGGACCAGTGTTCCGATGGGTGTGGCGCTCGCGGCCATCACGCTGGCGGCCTCCATGTTGGCTGCCAGGCGCTGGGCGCCCGGCATCGACAGCGATCTGTTCTGACGAATCAATCGAGCGAGATCACTCGCACCCAGGGCAACCGGGGATCAGCCGCGTAGTCGGCCACCACCCAACTTCGCGTGGGGTGTTCGGCCATTTTTTGCAAGTACTCGTTGATGACCCGGATCGAAGCTGAATCGAGTGCGGCATAGGGTTGGTCCAGGCAGGTGACCGTT
>JBEGLK010000089.1:0-7323 GCA_041183605.1 Pseudomonadota bacterium | reverse complement strand
TGCAGGCCCTCAAAGGCCGCTGGATGTTTCATGGCGTTCATGGACCGGATTGTCTCCGAACCACTAAACTCGCCATGCTTCCACTTTCAAGATCTCCATGCTTGTTCAAGACGGCCTGCCGACCCCCGCGCGTTACCGCGCCATGATTGTCATCATTCTCGGCATCACGCTGTGTGTGCTGAACGACACCATCATCAACCTGGCCCTGCCTGGCATTGCACGCGATCTGCATGTCGAGGCCGGGCAGGCGGTCTGGGTCGTCACGGGTTACCAGATCGCCACTCTGGCACTACTGTTGCCCTGCGCCACACTGGGTGACCTGATCGGTTACCGGCGGGTGTACTTGAGCGGACTGGCGCTGTTCACCCTGGCCTCTTTCGCCTGCACGCTGGCCGATTCGCTGGCCTTGCTGACGGCGGCGCGTGTCATTCAGGGCTTGGGTGCGGCCGGCATCATGTCGGTGAATACGGCGCTGGTGCGACTGATCTACCCGAGGCGCGTGCTCGGGCGTGGTGTTGCGATCAATTCGATGGTGGTGGCAACCGCATCGGTCGCCGGGCCGTCGGTGGCCGCGGCCATTCTTTCGGTGGCGTCATGGCCCTGGTTGTTTGCCTTGAACCTGCCGTTGGGCGTGCTTGTGGTTTGGTTGGGATTGGGGGCCTTGCCGCCCAATCTCGAAACCTCGACAGCGCGACTGTCCTGGCTTGACGTGTTGCTCAACGCGCTGATGTTCAGTCTGGTGTTCCTGGGTGTCGACGCCCTGGGCACCCATTTCGGCAAGTCAGCCACTTCACTGGGGCTTGGCGCCGGCTTCGCTCTGCTGGCGTGCGGTGTCTTGGTGGGGGTGTTCTACCTGCGCCGGCAATTCAGGCAGCCGGTGCCCATGTTTCCGGTGGACCTCTTGCGCATCCCGGTGTTTGCCTTGTCGATGTGCACCTCGGTCATGAGTTTTTCTGCGCAAATGTTGGCCTACATCGGGTTGCCGTTCCTGCTGATCGAGAGTTACGGCCGTTCGCCAATACAAGCCGGCCTGGTGATGACAGCCTGGCCGCTTTGCATTGTGGTGGTGGCGCCGATTGTGGGGCGCTTGATTGGTCGTTATCCGGACGGCTTGCTTGGCGGCATTGGTCTGGGCACCATGGCGACCGGCCTAGCCTTGCTAGCCGCCTTGCCGGTGCAGCCGGATAACGCTGACATCGTCTGGCGCATGGCTTTGTGTGGCATTGGTTTCGGCCTGTTTCAGTCGCCCAACAACCACAGCATCGTTACCAGCGCGCCACAGAACCGCTCGGGTGGCGCCAGCGGCATGCTGGGTGGCGCACGACTGACCGGACAGACCATTGGCGCGGCACTGCTGGCTATCATTTTCAGCTCGGCCAATGTTCACGATGGTCGCGGTCCCGTCATCGCACTGGCACTGGCGGCCTGCTTTGCCGCAGCAGGTGGCGCTTTCAGCATGCTGCGCTTGCGGCATGCCTCCGCGCTTCATTAAATTGGGTGCTATGAGTACGACCCCCGCAGACCCCTCACTCATCGATTCTCGTCAAGCTGCCTGGCGCTTGCTGTTTACGGTTGGGCTTGTTGTGCTGGGCAACAGCAGCATGTATGTGGTGTCGGTGGTGCTGCCGGTGGTGCAGGCGGAATTTGGCATTGGCCGGGCTGACGCCTCCATGCCTTACACCATGATGATGCTTTGCCTGGGAATTGGTGGCATGTGGACCGGACGGTTGGCCGACCGCCATGGGCTGATGCCGGTGTTATGGGTGGGCGCTCTGGCAGTCTGTGGCGGCTTTGTCTGGGCCGGCATGTCAGGCAGTATTTGGGTTTTCGGGCTCGCGCACGGTCTGCTGGGGCTGGTTGGCAGTTCCTCCACCTTTGCCCCCCTGCTTGCCGATACCGCCTTGTGGTGGAACCGGCGGCGCGGCATTGCGGTAGCCATTTGCGCCAGCGGCAACTACATCGCCGGCGCCCTGTGGCCGCCCATCGTGCAGCACGGCATTCAGACCATTGGTTGGCGCCCCACCTACGTGCTGCTCGGCTGCATTTGCGGGCTGGGAATGTTTGTTTTATCGCTGCGCATGCGCCAGCGGCCACCGCTGATGTCCGGTGTTCCCGCCATGGGCGGGGCACCAACGGTCGACCGCAGCCGGCCTTTCGGTCTCAAACCCGCGCGGGCGCAGCTCCTTATGTGTGTGGCAGGAGTGGCGTGTTGCGTGGCCATGTCCATGCCGCAGGTGCACATCGTCGCTTATTGCACCGACCTGGGTTTCGGGGCGGCACGCGGCGCCGAAATGTTGTCCCTGATGCTGGCTAGCGGCATCGTCAGCCGTCTGGTGTCCGGTGTCATCTGCGACCGCATCGGCGGTGTCGGTACCCTGTTGCTGGGATCAGCCTTGCAGGGCGTGGCGTTGTTGATGTTCCTGCCCTTTGATGGCATGGTGCCGCTTTATGTAGTGTCCGCCATGTTTGGCCTGTTCCAGGGCGGCATCGTGCCGTCTTATGCCATCATCATCCGCGAGCACTTCGCGCCGGAAGAAGCCGGTGTCCGGGTTGGCGCGGTCATCATGGCCACGCTGGTCGGCATGGCTCTGGGCGGCTGGCTTTCGGGTTGGGTGTTCGATGTGACGGGAAGTTACCGCGCAGCCTTCATCAACGGCATCGGCTGGAACCTTCTGAATCTCGCGATTGCGTTCTGGTTGTTTCGCAGGACGCGTGTTCCGAGCCAGGGCGAACCTGGCTTGACCAGCGCCAGGCGTTCAGCGTGATGCGTCTTCAAATGTGTGCCACGGACTACATTTTGGTAGTACGATTTCCACATGAGCCAAACTTTTGGAATGGAATCCCCCCGACCCCACCCGCTGGCGCCACATCGCATGCCTGCGAGTTTTGTTGTTGTCCTTGACTCCGGCGGCTACATGGTTGCGAGGCTGTTCACGGCCAAGCGGGAAAAGGTCAGCGAGATGGACGCTGCGGTCGAAGAGCTGGGATCGATGATCGCCGGATTGATTCCAGTCGAGGGGGCCACGGGTCCGGAATGGGATGTCGCGCTGGCTGGACACAGCCAGGACGAACGGGCGGCCGCCAGGGTCTACACACTCACAGTTTGACGCTCTCCCGCGCCGGCCGCCTGCCAAGCGCTGCAGGATGATGAACACTCACTCGATCTTGATATTGGCATCCTTGATGAGCTTGCTCCAACGGTTGACCTCGAACGCGTGCAAACGGCCGAAGTCTTCTGGTGTGCCAGGTCTGGGCACAGCGGCAAATCGTGCCAGCATGTCGCGCACGTCTGCTTGTGCCAAAACCACATTGAGTTCAGTGTTGAGCCGTTTCACCACTTCAGGTGGCATACCGGCCGGGCCCATCAGGCCCCACCAGAATTCGATCACATAGTCTGGAAAACCGGCCTCGGCCGACGTGGGCAGGTTGGGCAGGAATGGCGAGCGTTGCGGGCTGGCAACCATCAAGCCGCGCAACTTGCCGCTCTCCAACAGGGCGGCATGGGTGGCAACCGTGCCCAGCAAGGCTTGTAATTGCCCGCCAAAAAGGTCGTTCACCGAAAGGGAAACACCCTTGTAGGGCACATGCATGAACTGCACCTTTGCCTGAGCCGCCAGCAACTCCATGCCGATATGGCTCATGGTGCCGACGCCGCTGGAGCCGTAACGGATGCCATCGCCGGGTTTGGCGCGAGCCAGCTCAACCAGATCCCGCAGCGTCTTGATCGGGGAGTCGGCGGGTACCACGATGATCAAGGGTGAAGCAGCGATCTGCCCGATCGGCGCCAAATCCTTCATGGGGTCAAACGACAGCTTTTTGCCAGACGCCGCATTGGTGGACAGGGCCGTCGTAGCCGAGAGCAGGGTGTAACCATCAGCTGGCGATTTGGTGACGAATTCGTAGCCCAGCATGCCACCCGCGCCGGTTTTGCCTTCGACAATAAAAGGCTGGCCGAGCCGGGTGGACAACTTGGCGCCCACCATCCGGGCAATCACATCACTGCTGCCGCCCACAGCTGAAACCTCAACAATCTTGACGGGGCGACTTGGCCAGGCGGCCTGGGCGCGTGCGCTGGCGGGCAGCAAAGTTGTTGCAGCGGCCGCGGCCGCAGCCTCGAGCACTCTACGGCGATTCAAATGAATTGAAATTGACATGTTGTTTCCTCTTTATGGCTTTGAAAGCAGTTGAATGGATCGGGAACTTTCGTTGTCCGGACCGGGATCATTGTGGCTCATAAAATCGAACCAGATTGAGTCCTTCCTCCTTGGCACGGTACATGGCCAGATCGGCCCTTTTGATGATTTCCTGTTGATTCCAAATGAAGGTTGGGCCAAAAAAGTAGGAATTCCAGTCGAAAACTGAGCCACGTTATCCACAATCCTTGCTTCATTTTTGAGCAGGGGTGATTAGGAGTGATAGACGTGGGAACCCTCAGCAAACTCAGGCGCATGGTGTTACGTGAGAACGTATCCGTGCGCGAAGCGGCCAGACGGCTGCGCATTTCCAGAAACACGGCGGCCAAGTGGCTCAATGAGCCACAGATGGTGGAGCCGCGTTACCCGCAGCGGGCGCCAGCGCCAAGCCTGCTGGACCCGTATCGTGATCAGTTGGCAAGCTGGCTCAAGACCGACAGTTACCGTGGCAAACGTGAGCGCCGCAGTGTGCGGGCGTACTTTGAAGCCATCCGGGCCATGGGCTTTACTGGCAGCAAGAATCTGGTCTACGGCTTTTGCAGCCACTGGCGACAAGAGCAAGCCAACGCCCCACGCCATGCCGGGTTCGTGCCCCTGAGCTTTGAGCTCGGGGAGGCGTTCCAGTTTGACTGGAGCTGCGAATACGTGGTGATTGGAGGCTTGCGAAAACGCTTGGAAGTGGCACACACCAAGCTGGCAGCCAGCCGGGCGTTCGTACTGGTGGCGTACTTTACCCAGTCCCACGAGATGCTGTTTGATGCACACACCAAGGCCTTTGAAGTGTTCGGTGGCGTGCCCAAACGCGGCATCTACGACAACATGCGAACGGCAGTGGACAAGGTGGGCAAAGGCAAGGAGCGCAGCGTCAATGCCAGGTTTGAATCGATGACTGGGCATTACCTGTTTGAGGCCGAGTTCTGCAACCGCGCAGCGGGCTGGGAGAAGGGCCGAGTGGAGAAGAACGTGCAGGACCGGCGCCGGCACATCTGGCGGGAAGCGGCAGAGAAGCGCTGGGCCAGTCTTGCTGAGCTCAACGCCTGGTTGCTGCAAGCCTGCCAGGACAGTTGGGCTGAACTCAGCCACCCGGACTGGCCGGAGCTCACAGTGGCTGATGTCATGCAGGATGAGCGCAGCCGCCTGATGGCCTTGCCCAGGGCATTCGATGGCTATGTTGAGTTGCCCACGCGGGTCACTTCCACGGCACTGATTCACTTCCAGCGCAACCGCTACAGCGTGCCTTGTGAATGGGTGAACACCGTGGTTAGCTTGCGGGCCTATCCCGAGATCCTGCGCATTGTGGACAGTCACGGTGAGGTAGTCGACCTGGTGCGCAGCTTCGAGCGTGACCAAACCTTTTATGACTGGCGCCACTACATCAGCCTGATAGAGCGCAAGCCTGGAGCCCTGCGTAATGGCGCTCCCTTTAAAACCATGCCCGAGCCGCTACAGGAGTTGCAGCGGCAATTGCTCAAGAACGCAGGTGGGGACCGTGTAATGGCACAGGTTCTGAGCGCCATTCCACTGCATGGTTTGGACACCGTTCTGGCAGCCATTGAGATTGCGCTGGAGGCAGGGCGGGCAAGCGCCGAACACGTTCTGAACACATTGGCCCGTCTCAAAGATGCAGCGCGTCCGATGGCCACGCTGCAGATCCATACGCCACTGACCCTGCAGACACCGCCCTTAGCCAACGTCATGCGTTACGACAGCTTGCGAATCCAGGAGGTCAGCCATGTCCAATGACATCGTTGCCGCCCTGAAGGGCTTGAGCTTGCATGGTATGGCCAGTGCGTGGCCGGAGGTGTTGGGAACAGCACGGCTGAAGACGCTGGACCATGAAACGGTTCTGCACCAGTTGCTCAAGGCAGAATCGGCACAGCGTGAGGTTCGTTCGATGGCTTACCAAATGCGGGTGGCAAGGTTCCAGTCACACCGCGATCTGGCAGGGTTCGACTTCACCCAGGCCAATGTAGATGAAGCCCTTGTGCTTGATCTGCACCAGATGAAGTTCCTGGAGTCGGCTCACAACGTGGTGCTCATCGGAGGGCCGGGAACTGGTAAGACGCACCTGGCCACCAGCCTCGGAGTCAATGCAATCCGCAGCCATGGCAAACGGGTGCGCTTCTTCTCCACGGTCGAGTTGGTCAACGCCCTGGAGCAAGAAAAGGCGCAGGGCAAGTCAGGGCAACTGGCTTACCGCCTGATGTACGTGGACATGGTGATCCTGGATGAAATGGGCTATCTGCCATTCACACAGTCCGGTGGTGCCTTGCTATTCCACCTACTGTCCAAACTCTACGAGCGAACCAGTGTGGTGATCACCACCAACCTGAGCTTCTCGGAATGGGCCAGCGTGTTTGGCGACGCCAAGATGACCACAGCGCTATTGGACCGACTGACCCATCACTGCCATATCGTGGAGACCGGCAATGACAGCTGGAGGTTCAAGAATTCAAGTGCACAGATCAGACCAGTACGCAAAGCCGGCAGGGCAAAAATACAGAAAGGAGACGCATCAGATGTAGACTTATCCACAATCGAGTAGCCAAAAATACCTTTAAACCGTGTGGCTCAAAATTCGACTGCAAACTGGCTCAGATTGACGCTGGAATCAACAGGCGGTCTTCAGCTGACTGCCCAAAAAGACGCTGGCGCCTGAAGTCCGGATCGTCGCAACCGATCTGAATCAGGCCATGCTTGACCGAGCCGCAGCAGTAGGTACCACGCGCCCGGTAGTCTGGCGTCACGCTGACGCGATGCAGTTGCCGTTCGGGGACGAAAGCTTTGATCTGGTCGTCTGCCAGTTCGGCGCGATGTTCTTTCCGGACAAGGCAAATGCATTCTCCGAAGCCCGGCGCGTGCTGCGTTCGGGAGGTGCCTTCATCTTCAACGTATGGGACACGATCGAGCAGAACGAATTCGCTGAGACTGTGACGTTCGCCCTGCAGGAGATGTTCCCCGCAGATCCGCCACGCTTCATGGCTCGTATTCCTCATGGCTACAACGACGCCGCGGAGATTGCCAGGCATCTGGCAGAAGGCGGCTTCGTCCGTCGGCCCGTCTTCACGACGCTGGCGGCTAAAAGCCGCGCCCCATCGCCCGCAATCCCTGCGATCGCTTACTGTCAGGG
>JBEGLK010000088.1:0-7570 GCA_041183605.1 Pseudomonadota bacterium | reverse complement strand
ATATTGGGCTGGCTGTTGTCAAATCAAGATGGCGTCAGTGCGGTGCGATTTCCCGCGCACAGGGCTGTGCCCCCAAAATGGGCCGTGTCGATTTGCCGCCATATGTGTACCATTCAGATCTTTACAGGCTCACTCAAAAGGCGTGAACATGTTCAAAAGGCCACGTTTTTTTCTGCTGTGTTTGCCTCTCCTCCTCTTGCTGGGCGGCTGTGGCACAGCGCCCTTCCGCATTCAGCAACGCCACAGAAGTTCCGTCGCGGCTTTCGCCAGCGCTTGCCAGCGATGTGACGCTCTATGCCGTTGGTCTGGTTGGCACGCCATACCGCTACGGTGGCAACACGCCCGACTCTGGCTTTGATTGCAGCGGCCTGATAGCCCATGTTTACCAGTCCAGGGCCGGGGTTGTGCCACCGCGTACCGTTGAACAAATGAAGTTTTGGGGTCAACCCGTCTCCAGCGACAACATCCGCACGGGTGATCTGGTCCTTTTTGCCCAGAGTGATGTGGCTACCCATGCCGGCATTTATGTGGGTGAGGGGCGCTTTGTCCATGCTCCCTCAACCGGTGGTGAAGTGCGGCTGGACCGTTTGAACTCAAAGTATTGGGCGAGCCAGCAGATGGCTTTCCGCCGGCCCTGACGGCCAGACTCACACCAGTTTGGCAAGTGATTTAGCGCGACAGGTCGCGCGGCTGCAGCGCGAGCAAACCCAGTGCCACCCCGGCAAAGCCGACACCCGCCATGAAAGTGAAAGAGGCGCCGAGCGACTGCCAGAGCCAGCCTGCCAGCCCGCTGGCCACCAGCAGCGCCAGGCCGCTGAGCAGGTTGAAAAAGCCGTAGGCGGTGCCCCGCAGGTCGGCCGGTGCGGTGTCGGCCACCATGGCCGCGAGCAGTCCCTGGGTCATGGCCATGTGCAGGCCCCACAGCGCCACACCGGCCCAAAAGATCACGCCACTGTTGCTGATCGCCAGCAGGGTATCGGCACCAATCAGCAGCAGCAGGCCCCATACGAGCAATCTGGTGTGGCTCAATTTGTCGGCCAGCTTGCCAAACGGGTAGGCGCAAGCCGCATAAATGATGTTCATGGCGATTAGCACAACGGGTGTCCAGGCCAGGGCCAGACCGCCTTGCTGGGCGCGCAGCACCAGAAAGGCCTCGCTGAAGCGGGCCAGCGTAAAAATGGCGCCAACACCCACCACCCACCAGTAGGCGGAACTCAAACGGGCCAGGTTGGCACGGCTGATGGGGTTGATGCGCCTTTGGGTCACCGGCCGATCCGGCTCGTGCACCCCCCAGACCAGCAAGGCCACACACAGGAAGGCCGGCACGGTGGCCACCCAGAACACGGCACGAAAGTCATCCTGCCACAACACCATGAAGCCGATGGCCAGCATCGGTCCGAGAAAGGCGCCCACGGTGTCCAGCGACTGGCGCAAGCCAAAGGCGGCGCCGCGCAACTCGGGCGGCGCGATGTCGGCCACCAGTGCGTCGCGCGGGGCGCCTCGAATGCCTTTGCCAACCCGGTCCGTCAGCCGGGCGGTGATGATCCAGCCGCTGGAGGCGGCCATTGCAAACAGCGGTTTGGAAAAGGCCCCCATGCCATAACCGAGCACGGCCAGCGGTTTGCGTTTGCCCCAGTAGTCGCTGAGTGCGCCGGAAAACACCTTGACGATCAGCGCCGTGGCTTCGGCTGCGCCCTCAATCAGCCCGATGACAAACACGCTGATGCCCAGCGTGGTGGCCATGAACACCGGCAGCAGGCTGTGGATCAGCTCGCTCGACACGTCCATCAACAGGCTGACAAAGCCCAAGGCCCAGATGCCCGCAGGTATCTTGCGCAAGGGCTGGGCTTGCGGGGACATGAATCGGTATCAACGCACCAGCACGGCGGCAGTGTCGCCGCGATCAGCAATGACACCAATCTCGAACACGGTTTCACCGGCTGCGCGCAGGGTGGCGGCGCAGGCGGCAGCATTTGCGGCGTCAATCACCACGACCATGCCGATGCCGTTGTTGAAGGTGCGGTTCATTTCGATGTCGTCGATGCCGGCGGTGGCCTGCAACCAGGCGAAGAGCTCGGTTTGCGGCCAGCTGCCTTTTTTCAGATGGGCAGCCATGCCCTCGGGCAACACGCGCGGGATGTTTTCCAGCAAGCCGCCACCGGTGATGTGGGCTAGCGCTTTGATTGGGTGGGCCGCCAGTGCCGCCAGCACGTTTTTGACGTACAGGCGAGTGGGTTCCATGAGCGCCTGCTTAAAGGGCTTGCCATCGAGCGTGTCAGGCACGGAGCCGGCACTTTCTGCGCGCTCGATACATTTGCGCACCAGGCTGAAGCCGTTTGAATGCACACCGCTGGAGGCCAGGCCCAGCACCACGTCGCCAGGTGCTACCGAGGCGCCGGTCAGAATTTTGGATTTTTCAACGGCACCCACGGCAAAACCGGCGAGGTCGTATTCGCCAGCCGGGTACATGCCGGGCATTTCAGCGGTTTCACCGCCGATCAGGGCGCATCCGGACAGCTCACAACCTTTGGCAATGCCGCCCACCACGGCGGCAGCGGTATCGACGTCGAGCTTGCCGCAGGCAAAGTAATCGAGAAAAAAGAGCGGCTCGGCGCCTTGCACCAGCACGTCGTTGACACTCATGGCCACCAGATCAATGCCCACGGTGTCGTGCATGTTCCACTCGAACGCCAGTTTGAGCTTGGTGCCAACACCGTCGGTGCCGCTCACCAGCACCGGTTCCCTGTAGCGTTTGGGCACCTCGAACAAGGCACCAAAACCACCAATACCGGCCAACACGCCTTCGCGCATGGTCTTTTTGGCAAGCGGTTTGATGCGTTCCACCAACGCGTCACCCGCGTCGATGTCAACGCCAGCGGCTTTATAGGAAAGAGGGGTGGAGGATTGGGTCATAACAATGTGCGGTTAAGGCAAAGGGGTGGCTCAGGCGGCAAGCCGTAAGCCCGATAGAATTTGGCCTGATTTTAAGGGGTTGGCCTTTGGCCGTTTTAATGCAATTTACATCCACTCAAAAAAGAGCTTCTGCCTGGTTGGCGCTGTTGCTGGGCACGCTGGTCGTGCTCTGGCTGCTGGCACCGGTGTTGACGCCGTTTGTGCTGGCGGCCATTCTGGCCTACGCATTGACACCTGTGGTGGATTGGCTGGACCGGCTGGCTGGCGGGCGCGTGCCCCGATTGCTGGCGGTGGTGCTGGTGGAGGTGTTGTTTTTGCTGCTTCTGCTGGCGCTGATGCTGCTGGTGGTGCCCATATTGATCAAGCAGTTGCCGTTGTTGCGTGAGCAGGTGCCGCCGCTGCTGGACCGCTTGAATGCTTTCCTGCAACCCTTTTTGTCGCAGTTTGGTCTGCAGGTGTCGCTTGATGTGGCCGGGCTCAAGGCTTTTGCCATGGAACATCTGAGCGCCAATTTTGAAGACATGTTGGGCCGCCTGCTGGCCTCGGCCAAACTGGGTGGCAGCGTGGCGCTTTCCCTGGTTGGCAACGCGGTGTTGATCCCGGTGGTGCTTTTTTACCTGCTGATGGAGTGGCACCGTTTTGTCGGGATGCTGAAGGTGCTGGTGCCGCCCCGTTTGCGCGGCGCGGTCGCCAGTTTTACCGATGAGGCCGATGCTGTGCTGGGTCAGTACCTGCGCGGCCAGATGCTGGTGATGGTGGTGCTGGCGGTGTATTACAGTGCCGGGCTGGCGTTGTTCGGGCTTGATCTGGCCTTGCCAATTGGCGTTTTCACCGGGCTGGCGGTGGCGATTCCGTATCTGGGTTTCGGGCTCGGTCTGATTCTGGCCACACTGGCTGGTTTTTTGGAATTTTCTTTGCAGATCGGCCACGTGAGTGTGCTGGTGATGGTGGCCGTGGTGTATGGCCTGGGCCAGTTGCTGGAGAGTTTCTTTTTGACGCCGCGCCTGGTAGGAGAGCGTATTGGCCTGCATCCGCTGGCTGTCATTTTTGCCCTGATGGCTTTTGGCCATTTGCTGGGTTTTGTCGGCGTGTTGATTGCCTTGCCCCTGAGCGCGGTCTTGCTGGTGGCCATTCGCCGGCTGCGCACTGCCTATCTGGACAGCGCCCTTTATCGGGACCAGCACAAGGCATGATGCAACAACTGGTGCTGGATATGGGCCTGCCCTCCGGGCCCAGCCTGAAAAATTATTGTGTCGGCTCGAATGAAGCGGCGCTGGCGCACCTGAAACTCTGGCTGGGTCATGCCGGCACGACCCGGCGCTCACCGGTGCCGACTTACCTGTGGGGCGGCAATGCCTGTGGCAAGACCCATTTACTCAAGGCCATGCGCGCCGCGCTGCAAGCGCAAGGTGCCAGTGTGGGGTGGCTCGACGCTGGCTTGCAGTACCCGCCCGAGTTTGACGAGTCCTGGGTCTGTGTGATGATGGACGATGTTCATGCCTTCAGCACCGCGCAGCAACAGATTGCATTCAACTGGTTTGTTCACGCCCAGACGCTGCAAATCGCGGTGCTGGCCAGCGGCAGCCTGCCGCCCGCTGACCTGAAACTGCGGGATGACTTGCGTACCCGGCTCGGGGGCGGGCATGTGTTTGCCTTGCAGGCCCTGAGCGAACCCGAGCGCCGCGCCGTGTTGCGTCAGGCGGCCGATGAACGCGGGATTGTTTTGAGCGACGAAGTGATGGACTTCATGCTGACACGGTTTTCACGCGACCTGGGCAGCCTGATGGAACTGCTCGACCTGATGGACGGCTACGCCCTGCAAACACAGCGCGCCATCACCATTCCCCTGATCAAAGCCATGATGGACAACACATGAAAAGAAAATTAGCCCTGTTTGACCTGGATCACACCCTGATTCCGATCGATTCCGACTACGAATGGAACGCCTTCACCACCACCCTGGGCTGGCACGATCCGGTGGAGTTCAACCGGCGCAACGACGCGTTTTATGAACAGTACAAGGCCGGCACACTCGATATTTTTGAATACATGCGGTATGCCACCGAGGCCCTGCGGCTTCACGGCCCGATCAAATCGGAAGCGGCCCATGCCAGATTCATGGAAACCGTGGTGCGCCCGGCCATTCGCTCGTCGGCCTTGTCTCTGGTGCAGCAGCACCAGGCCGCGGGTGACACGGTGGTGATCGTGACGGCCACCAACGAGTTTGTCACACGACCGATTGCAGATGCCTTTGGTGTGGCCGAGTTGATTGCCATCCAGCTGGAACGCGATCCGCAAAGCGGCTGGTACAACGGCGAAATTGCTGGCACACCCTCATTCCGTGAAGGCAAGGTGACGCGGGTGGAGCAGTGGTTGTCGGCGCGCGGTTTGAGCTGGGAAACTGTGGAGGCCACCTTTTACAGCGACTCCATGAATGACATTCCGCTACTGGAAAAAGTGAGCCATCCGGTTGCCGCCAACCCCGAAGACCGGTTGCGTGCGCTTGCACTGGACAGAGGCTGGCGCATACTTGAGCTATTTAAATAACACCAACAACAATGATCAAAAAATTCATCAACAGGCTTTTGGGCAAATCGGCCCCGGCCAACAAGCACCCGTTTGGCAAGCGAGAAGAAATCGGACCGAAAGAGCACGGCATCAACCCGAAGCTGGTCGATGAGCGCGCGCTGAATGTGGTGCGCACCCTCAAGCAGGCGGGTTTTGAGGCCTACATCGTCGGCGGTGCGGTGCGCGATCTGATGCTGGGCCTGGCACCGAAGGACTTTGATGTGGCTACGGACGCCACGCCCGAGCAAGTCAAGGGCTTGTTTCGCCGTGCCTTCATCATCGGCCGACGTTTTCGCATCGTCCATGTGGTGTATGGCCGGGGACGTGAACACGAGGTGATCGAGGTTTCGACGTTCCGCGCTTATCTGGACAACGTGGCCGCCGAACAAGTGGCCGGCAACGAGAAAACCAGCAAGAGTGAGCTGGCCGGCATGAAACACGCGGTGGACAGCAGCGGCCGGGTGTTGCGCGACAACGTCTGGGGGCCGCAGGAAGAAGACGCGGTGCGCCGTGACTTCACCATCAACGCCATGTATTACGACCCCGAGACCCAGATTGTGGTCGACTACCACCATGGCATCAAGGATTCGAGGAACCGTGTCATCCGCATGATTGGTGACCCGGTGGCGCGTTACCGCGAAGACCCGGTGCGCATCATCCGGGCCATCCGTTTTTCCGCCAAGCTCAAGGCGCTGGGCTTCACGCTCGAGCCCAAGACGGCCACACCGCTGGTCAAGTCGCGGGCGCTGCTGGCCGAAGTGCCGCAAAGCCGTTTGTTCGACGAAATGCTCAAGCTGCTGCAAACCGGCCACGCGCTGGCCTCGATCGAACAGCTCAAGGCCTTGGGGCTGGCGCATGGCATTTATCCGCTGCTGGATGTGGTGGTGGAACGTGGTGACACCCCGTTTGTCAAGTCGGCGTTGCAGGACACCGACCGCCGGGTTGGCGAGGGCAAGCCTGTGGCGCCGAGCTTTTTGCTGGCCTGCGTGTTGTGGGCCGATGTGCGTGACGGCTGGGCTGCGCGTATCAAGGCGCAGCAACATTCCCATGCGGCCTTGCAGGACGCCATCGAGGACGTGTTCAATGCCCGCATCGGTGACGTGTCGGGGCGCGGCAAGTTGGCCGGCGACATGCGCGAAATCTGGCTGATGCAGCCGCGTTTTGAAAAACGCGTGGGCAGTGCGCCATTCGGTCTGGTGGAGCAGGCCCGTTTTCGGGCGGCCTTTGATTTCATGCGCCTGCGCGCCGAAAACGGCGAGCTCGACATGGTGCTGTCGGACTGGTGGGAAGCCTTCAGCCTGGCCAGCGATGACCTGCGCAACGACATGGTCGACGAGGTCAAACTGGAACAACAACGTGCCCGCACAACGCGGCCACCGCGCACGCCGAGAGTGCACCAGCTTCCTGCTCGCAGCGCCCCAGATGCAGCGGCAAAATCGGCAGCTGACAACGCTGGCGCGAGTCAGGACGGCGTGCAGACCGACGTGGTTTTGGGTGATGGCACCGAAGCCCCCAAGAAGCGCCGTCGCCGGCGTCGCCCGTCGGGCCGAGGTGCAGGTGATGCACCGGCGCAAGATCCGCAAGAGTGATGGCAACCATGGCCGAACCCGAGCGCCCCGAGGTCTTGGTCTACATCGCACTCGGGGCCAATCTGGGTGACGCGCAACAGGCCGTGCTGGCGGCCATTCAACAGCTTGCCGGTCTGCCTGAAACCCGGCTCCTTGCGAGGTCCAGTCTTTACCGAACGGCCCCGTTCGAGGCCTCCGGACCCGATTTCATCAATGCGGTGCTTGCCCTGGCCACCCGCTTGAACGCCCATGCGCTGCTGTTGAACCTGCAGCGGCTTGAAGCTGGGGCAGGGCGATCGTGTTGCCACGTTGGCATGGAATGGCTACCGTCACCTTGAGATGTATTTTGGGGTCAGTGGCTCTGGTCGCGTTTTGCATACGCTGAACCCCCGATTGCATCCTGATCAGGTGGTGTGGATTGCCAATCATGCTGAAGACCAAGTACTTTGTTTTGACATGACTTTTTTACCGCTGGTGCAAGCGGTTCATGCAAGATGCACCACCGTGAAGCATTGGGTTGC
>JBEGLK010000087.1:0-8039 GCA_041183605.1 Pseudomonadota bacterium | reverse complement strand
CATATGGTCTGGCGGCCCATGGCAATGGGCTCGGCCTTCTCGCCAGGTTCGGGCATGAACGCGTCGAGAATCTGCACCGGGATGTCCTGCTTGGTGAAGCGCTCAATGGCTTGCATGAAACCCTCTTCGTCCAGGCTCACCAAATTCACTGCCATGCCATCGGCACCGGCGCGGCCGGTGCGGCCAATCCGGTGCACATAGTCTTCGCAGACGTTGGGAATGTCGTAGTTCACCACGTGCGGCAGGTCGTCGATGTCAATGCCGCGGGCCGCGATGTCGGTGGCAACCAGCGCGCGCATTTCGCCGCTCTTGAATCCGGCCAGCGCCTGGGTGCGGGCAGACTGGCTCTTGTTGCCATGCAGGGCCATGGCCGTGATGCCATTTTTTTCCAGGAACTCGGCCACGTTGTTGGCGCCAAATTTCGTGCGTGTGAACACCAGCACCTGACTCCAGTTCTTTTCCTGGATGATGTGCGCCAGCAGCGCTTTTTTCTTGCCGCGACCGACCGGGTGAATCAACTGTGTGATGCGCTGGACCGTGGTGTTGCGCGGCGTGACTTGCACACTTTGCGGATTCTTCAACAAAGTGGCTGCCAATTCGCGGATTTCTTCACTGAAGGTAGCCGAGAACAACAACTCTGTTTTTCCTTGGGCACTGCAGCCAGCACTTTTTTCACGTCGTGGATAAAACCCATGTCGAGCATGCGGTCGGCCTCGTCGAGCACCAGGATCTGTACCTGGCTCAAGTCGACCATGCCTTGCTGCATCAGGTCCAACAAACGCCCGGGGGTGGCAACCAGGATGTCCACACCTTTTTTCAGACGGCTGATCTGCGGGTTCATGCCGACACCGCCAAAAATGGCGACCGAGGTCAATTCAAGGTATTTGCCGTAGGTTTGCACCGACTCTTCCACCTGTGCCGCCAACTCGCGGGTAGGGGCCAGCACCAGAGCGCGCACGGCAACACCGCCAAATTTGTTGCGAGGGCCCTCCGTGGCGCTCAGCTTGTTGAGCATGGGCAGCACAAAGGCCGCCGTTTTGCCGGTGCCGGTCTGGGCGCCGCCAAGCAGGTCATGGCCTTCGAGAATGACCGGAATGGCCTGCGCCTGAATCGGTGTGGGGTTTTCATAGCCTTGCTCAAGCACGGCTTTGATGATGGCCGGAGCCAGATTTAATTCTTCAAATTTCATTTAGAGGTGCACCCCATCCAGGGCGCCAGGGCATCGGCCTGTTCTGCGCGGTTAGCGACAGTTCAGTCAAAGGCAGATGGGATCAAAAATGGAACCACGGTGTTTTACCTGGGTTCCCGGCAAGGTGCCGGTCTTGCGGGCAACTGAAGCCCCACAAGCAGGCGTATTGTCGCATGGTCTGACATCAGGCGGTTTTTGTCCATGTTTCTGCCCTTGTTGACACAAAAGTCCGGTGCAAATGACGGCACAATACAGATCGACTGTCGGCTTGCCCTGGTGCGCCGATAATGCAGCTTTTATCCTTTTGTGAACGTGACAGACCCATGGCTCAATACGTATTTTCAATGAACCGCGTCGGCAAGATCGTGCCGCCCAAGCGGCACATTCTGAAAGACATTTCTCTCAGTTTCTTCCCCGGCGCCAAGATCGGCGTGCTGGGCACCAACGGCTCGGGCAAATCAACCCTGCTCAAGATCATGGCCGGTCTGGACAAGGAAATCGAGGGTGAAGCCATCCCGATGCCGGGCCTGAACATTGGTTATCTGCCACAGGAACCACAACTTGACCCCGATAAAACCGTTCGCGAAACCGTCGAAGAAGCGATGGGCAAGGTGATTGCGGCCAAGGCGCGGCTTGAAGAGGTCTACATCGCCTATGGTGATGAAGACGCCGACTTTGACAAGCTGGCGGCCGAGCAGGCCGAACTTGAGGCCATCATCGCCACTGCCGGTACCGACTCCGAACACCAGCTCGAAATTGCGGCCGATGCCTTGCGCCTGCCGCCTTGGGAGTCACGCGTCGGGGTGTTGTCTGGCGGCGAGAAGCGCCGCGTGGCCTTGTGCCGCCTGTTGCTGGAGCACCCGGACATGCTGCTGCTTGACGAACCGACCAACCACCTTGACGCCGAATCGGTGGACTGGCTGGAGCAATTCCTGCAGCGCTACAGCGGCACCGTGGTGGCCATCACCCACGACCGTTACTTTCTGGACAATGCTGCGGAATGGATTCTCGAACTCGACCGTGGCAACGGCATTCCCTACAAAGGCAACTACAGCTCCTGGATGGAGCAAAAGCAGGAGCGTCTGGCCCTCGAGCAGAAGGGTGAAGAATCCCGCGCCAAGGCGCTCAAGAAAGAACTCGAATGGGCGCGCCAGAATCCCAAGGCACGTCAGGCCAAAAGCAAGGCGCGTTTGGCCCGATTTGAGGAGCTGTCCGATTTTGAATACCAGAAACGCAACGAAACCAATGAAATTTTCATCCCGGTGGCAGACCGCCTGGGTAACGAGGTCATTGAATTCGTCAACGTCAGCAAATCCTTTGGCGATCGGCTGCTGATTGACAACCTGAGTTTCAAGGTGCCCGCGGGCGCCATCGTCGGCATCATTGGACCCAATGGTGCGGGCAAGTCCACGTTGTTTCGCATGATCGCGGGCAAGGAAAAGCCTGACAGCGGTGAAGTCAAGGTGGGTGCCACCGTCAAGATGGCTTTTGTTGATCAAAGTCGTGACGATCTCAGCAATGACAAGACGGTCTGGGAAGATGTTTCTGGTGGACTTGACATGCTCAACATCGGCAAGTTCACCATGGCCAGCCGTGCCTATTGCGGGCGCTTCAATTTCAATGGGGCTGACCAGCAAAAGCGTGTTGGCACCTTGTCGGGCGGTGAGCGCGGCCGCCTGCACCTGGCCAAAACGCTCATTGCGGGTGGCAATGTGCTGATGCTCGACGAACCCTCCAATGACCTGGACGTCGAAACCCTGCGTGCGCTCGAAGACGCCTTGCTCGAATTTGCCGGCTCGGTGATGGTCATCAGCCACGACCGCTGGTTTCTCGACCGTATTGCCACCCATATTCTGGCTTGCGAGGGCGACAGCCAGTGGTGCTTCTTTGATGGCAACTACCAGGAATACGAAGCCGACAAGAAGAAACGCCTGGGCGAAGAGGGTGCGCGGCCGCACCGCATGCGTTTCAAGGCGCTGCGCTAAAGACCCAGGAAGCGAGCATTCAATTGAATACAGCCAAACGATCCGAGCAATACCTCACGCTGTATCGTGCCGCTGTCGGTCAGGCGGAACGCGACAGCGGAGCCTTGTTGAATCAGGTGTTGCTGGCGGCACGGCGATCGCTGGAGCTTGAATTCACCCGGGCACCCGGTCAGCTCGAGCGCGCCCAATTGGGTCTTTGTTTGAAACTGCTGGATGAGAATGCGGCCGCTCTGTGTGCCCGGTTTCCGGCGTTGTTGCATCAGGAGTTCAACAGCAAGCAAGCTGTCAGCTCCCAGTTTGGCGAACTGGCGCTGGGTGAATTGAGCCACAACCAGCTCGAAACCATGGACGAGAGCCAGGTTCAGGAGCGGGTTGAATTCGCCCGCGTGCTGCAATTGGTGCAGCGCTCGGCGCAACAAGCGCTCAGCGAGCTCAATGCCTTCATCTGTGCCCTGCTTGGGTTGGAACAAATCAAACCCGAGCGCAACCCCCTGCGGCCGCAAATTTACCTGTCTGTGTTGCAGGATGCAATGCGACAGGCCAACGTCCCAATTCAGGTTCGAATCGGCTGGGCCCGGCATTTGGCCAGCGCCATGGGGGAGGCACTGAAGGCATCCTACAGCGGGTTGGCACAAAGGATCAAGTCTTACGGAGTGGTACCCTTGTCGGCAGCGGCCGTGCCGGCCAAGCCGCTTGCCAATGCTCAAGGCCAGGCACCCTTGCAACCAAAAAATGACGCTGACGCCGCGCGCAGGTCCAGTGTAGTCACACTTGATCGACTGCGTGAATTGTTGGCAGACCAGACGGCCAAGCGGGAGGAAGTGGCGCCCGACGAGGCGGTGACCCAATTTTCAGGTGTACTGGACTGGAACGAGGCGGTGGCCCCTCGGGTGTCCCCCAAACCTGCCTCTGAAGAACCGACCACAGACTTTGCCTCGACCATTCCGGCAGCCTTTGAAGCCTTGCAAAACATGAACCAGGCTGACGACATGATCGCGCGCCTGTCGCAACGCAGGGGCACCCTGATGGACCAGGCTGACAAGCCGGAATCAGCCCGGCAAAGGTTGCGGAGAAATTGTCAGGACTCCGCACAGGTACTCAGCTTTGAGGTCATGGTGCAGATGATCGACAACCTGATCAATGACACCCGCCTGCTCAAGCCCATTCGCGATGTGATTGAGAATCTTGAGCCCGCCCTGTTGCAACTGGCGCTCGTTGATGCGCGATTTTTCAGCAACAAACAGCACCCGGCGCGACGCTTGCTGCAGGAAATAACCCAACGCGGGCTGGCCTTTACCTCCGCTGACACGCCTGAATGTGCGCTGTTCATTCGTTCCCTGCACCGTTATGTCAACCCGTTGTCAAGAATCCACATCGACAGCGCCGAGCCTTTTGATCTGGCACTTTTCAATCTCAACAACATGTGGTCGGAACAGCTGGCCCAGTCGCAACAGACTGTGCAGCAAGCCGTGCGGGTGCTCAATCGGGCCGAAGAACGCAATTTGTTGGCCGAAAAGATGTGCGCCGCCATGGAGCAGATTCCCGACATGCAACGGGTTCCTGCACAAGTTGTCGACTTTCTTTGCGGCCCCTGGTCCCAGGTGATGGCTACTGCTGAGCTCGAAAACGCCGATGGTGCCGAAGATCCAGGTGGCTACAGGGAACTTGTCAATTTGGTGCTCTGGAGTGCCCAACCTGACCTGACCCGTCAGGATCTGGGAAAATTGACCAAGCTGGTGTCCCGCTTACTCGCCAAATTGCGTGAAGGCTTGAGCCTGATTGATTATCCGGCCGTGAAGACAAGCCTGTTTTTTGATGTGCTCATGAAATTGCATCAGCAGGCTTTCCGTCCCGCAAACGACGAACCAGTGACCAAGATCGCCCCCTTTTCGGCCAACCCCCCGGGGGGCCACAAACACTGGCTGGCTCCTGAAGAAGCAAAAGCATCAGGCTTCATGGACCTGGCCGACGAAACAACCCGCAAGTTGCCTGCCCAGCCAAAGGCTCAAGCGGCCGGGTCGATGCTCGACTCCGTTATTCCGCAGGCGTCCCTGGCCGTACCTGGGCAAACTTCGCCGACTCTGGAAAATCTCTCGGTTGGTGCCTGGGTGGAAATTGCCATCAAGGGCACTTGGCAGCGAAGCCAGCTGACTTGGATCAGCCCACAACGCACCATGTACCTGTTTACAGGAGCGCACGGCCAGACCCAGTCAATGACCCGGCCATCGATGGAAAATCTGTTGGTCAACAACGCGCTGCGAATGCTGTCTGATCAATCCATGGTTGACGGCGCGCTGGATGAAATCGTCCATACTGCCATGCGCAACAGCCTGGACAGCGGCGGGCGCAATTAAGTCATTCAGCCAGCCAGAGCCGCCTTGACGGCTTGTGACACCATCGCCATGTCTGCCTTGCCGGCCAGCTGTGCCTTCACCGCTGCCATCACCTTGCCCATGTCGCCGGGACCCTTGGCGCCCAGGCTACCGACAATGGCCTGCACCGCAGCGCTTACTTCCTCGGCCCCCAAACGCTGCGGCAAGTAAGCTTGCAGCACTTGGATCTCGGCACTTTCTTTGTCTGCCAGATCCTGCCGGTTGGCCTGGGTGTAGGCCGCCACCGAATCTTTGCGCTGCTTGATGAGTTTGTCCACAATCGCAACCATGGTGACATCGTCGAGTTCCACGCGCTCGTCCACTTCTTTCTGTTTGGCCGCCGCGAGCAGCAGGCGGATGGTCCCAAGACGCTCGCTGTCCTTGGCACGCATGGCCGTTTTCATGTCTTCGGTGATCTGGTCTTTGAGTGACATCTTCATTATTCCTGTGATTGGATTGGACAAAAAAAAGCCCGCCTGAGCGTCCCCGGCGAGCTTGTTCAAGAGGCTGAAACAGCCCTGTCAGAACAACAGGATCAGTACAGTTTCTTGGGCAATTGCATGGCGCGGATGCGCTTGTAATTGCGTTTGACGGCAGCAGCCTTCTTGCGCTTGCGCTCGGAAGTGGGCTTTTCGTAGAACTCGCGTGCACGCAAGTCGGTCAGCAAGCCCAGCTTTTCGATGGTGCGTTTGAAGCGGCGCAGCGCGACGTCAAAAGGTTCGTTGTCTTTAACACGGATGGTTGTCATTACGTCAAGAGATCCTAAATGTGTAAACGTCGTGCTCCGGGAAGATCGGGCCTGAAACACGACTGTTTACGATGTTCTCCGCTTAAAAGTTGATCAGGCAGCGGAGTTTTGCCAGCAAAGCCTAGGATTATAGCGATCGGTGCGAGGAATTTGGAAACTTTTACACAAGTTTGATTCCAATTATTCCAATTTTTGTAGCAGACACTGAATCACCTCGGCATTCAGACACAGCTCCAGATGCCCGAGGCCACTGAATTCGGTCACACCGGCACCGGTAAGCACCTGTTCGCGCTGAGGATAAACGATGTTGTCGTGTCGCGTCAGAATGATATGCATCAAATGCCGGGTGGCGGGTGACTCACTGGCTTGCAAGGTCTGCAACCAAGGGCTGTGCCAGGCCATTTGCTCGGCATTGAGGGTGGGCGTCCAACTGGCCACCTTGGTACCCTGATGTGGCGTTCCCAGTGTGATGATCCGGTCGACATCAGCGCTGCCGTGCTGGCGCAGCCAGGCACGGATCACAAGTCCGCCCATGCTGTGCCCGACCAGTGCAATCTGCTTGGCCCCGGTGGCCTGCTGCAACTGCAAAATGGCCTGCTGGACCTGCGGTGCGTAGTCATCGATCGAGGAAAAAAGTGGCTCCAGCGAGATGGCAAGCACCGGATGGCCGGCCTCATGCAAGGCACGGGCCATTTGATCCCACATCCTGTAGTTGCAAATGTAGCCATGCACCAGCAGCACCGGCCTTCGTGTCGACAGAGTTTGTCGGGGCAGTTCAGGAAACCAGACCTTGGCTTTTCCCGATGCCCAGGGTAATTGCAACCAGAAAACACGCAAGGCGGTCAAAAATTCAGCGCCAAAAGCCCGCCACCAGAGTGAGCCTGCCCCCTGTGGGCGCGATTGAATCATGCTGATCGAAATCACGCTGAATTGCAGCAACAGTGGCAGCAAAACGGTGAACAACAGCACCAGGGGCAGGGCTTGGATGCCACTTTGTCCGATTTGATTGGCGACATACATGCCGAGCAGGGCGCCGGACAGCAGTTGAAAAAAGTAAATTCGGCGTAGCAGGCGGGCAAGCATCAGCGGTGTCCTCATAATACGGAGCCAGGCAGGGCGAGTATGCCAGTGGTGGCGTCTGCATGCCTTGTTCATATCAGGTCTTTACCATGCCCCAGTTATTAAGTGTGCAAACCGCCCCGGCGCGACACGCCCGGATCCAGGGTCGAAGTATCTTGACTGCCATCCACAAACAGCCGGTGTCTGGCGCGGTGGCCGTTTTACCTTTGGGTCTGGCGGGGGATGAGCAGGCCGACCTGTCAGTGCATGGCGGCCTGGACAAGGCAGTTTATGCCTACCCGAGTGAACACTACCCGATCTGGCAACGGGCCCGTGCTGAGGCCGGCTTGACTGGCATTGACGTTGACCTGCCTTGGGGCAGCATGGGTGAAAACCTGAGCTTGGCGGGGTTGCTGGAGTCCGAGGTGTGGGTGGGCGACGTACTTCAATTTGCCAATTGTGCGTTGCGCGTCACACAGCCGCGCCAACCCTGTTACAAGTTCAACGCCGCCATGGGGTTTGCACATGCCAGCAAGCTCATGGCGCAGCAAGGTTGTTGCGGCTTTTATCTCGCGGTGGAGCAGGCTGGCAGCGTGCAGGCTGGCGAGTCCTTTGACCTGGTGCCAGGACCCCGGCAGCTTGGCATGAGCGAAATGGCCAGGGCCAAGTTATTCAAGCATTTGCGT
>JBEGLK010000086.1:0-7424 GCA_041183605.1 Pseudomonadota bacterium | reverse complement strand
TTTCACCCGTGCCCGCGCGGCACTGGCCACGTCCACTGCATTGGTACCCGGCTTTTTGGTCACCGTCAGGGTCAGCGCCGGATAGGCACCTCCAGCCGTATCACCTTGCTCTGCCGCAACCTTGGTCGAGGACGCGGCTGCGCCAGGCGTGTGCCAGACGTAGCGTTGCGGCAACTGCGCGCCGGCTTCGATGCGCGCCACCTCGCGCAGATACACCGGCAAGCCATTGCTGACCCCCACCACCAGATCACCCACGTCCTGCGCCGTGCGCAAAAACTCACCGGTTTCAACACTCAGCATCTGACCGCCGGGGCGCTGCGGGTCCAGCACCACACCTGAAGGCGAACTGGTGTTGGCGCCCGCCAGAACTGCCTTGAGCGACACCACATCGACCCCGCGTTCACGCAGCCGCAGCGGATCCAGCCAAACTTGCACGGCACGTTTCGGTCCGCCGATGGTGAACACCTCGCGGGTGCCGGGCACACGTTTCAGTTCGGCCTCGACCGAGTTCGCCACTTGCTCCAACTCGACGGCCGGCAACGCGTCCTTGCTCCACAAGGTCACGGCCAGCACCGGCACATCGTCAATGCCCTTGGGCTTGACAATGGGAGTCAATGTGCCCAAATCACGCGGCAACCAGTCCTGGTTGGCATTGAGCACGTCATACAGTCGCACCAGGGCCTCGGTGCGTGGCACCCCCACCTTGAACTGCACGGTCAGCACCGCCATGCCCGGGCGCGCCACCGAATAAGTGTGTTCTATACCTGCAATCTGGCTGAGCACCTGTTCGGCCGGACGTGCCACCATGTTGTGAACATCAACACTGCTGGCCCCCGGGAAGGGAATCAGCACATTGGCCATGGTGACGTTGATTTGCGGTTCTTCTTCGCGCGGTGTCACCAGCACCGCAAACAGCCCGAGCAACAGCGCCACCAAAGCCAGCAAAGGCGTGATGGCATTGCGCTGAAAAGCCTTTGCTGTCCGCCCGGAAATACCCAATGGAGCTTGATTTGACATGTCCATCTCACTTTGCTGCACTGCCACCGGGCTGTGCCCCTGCGAGGCCGGCACGCACCGGATCAAGGGCCACCCGATCGGTGTCCGTCAAGCCAGCCAACACCTCGACACCTGTAGCACCATGATCGGCGCCCAGACGAACAGCCTTGAGCACAAAACCCTGACCCGAGACCGCATAAACCGCGGTCAACTCACCACGACGCAACACAGCTGAAGCCGGCACCAGCAAGCGCTGTGACTGGCCAGCGGCAAAACGCACCCGAATTTGCTGGCCTGGCAGCAAGCCCTTGCCCGCGCCAGCTGGCAACTCCAGGCGCCACTCAATGGTTTGCGACACCGCATCGGCCGTCGGCAAATGAGTCGATTGGCTGGGCCGAACCCATTGCGACGAGCCATCTGCAGTGCTCACTTTGACCTCAACCGCGGTGCTGCCCTGCACCTGGGCTGAGCGTGACACCGGCACCTGCACCACCACCCGCAACGGCAAGGGTGCGTACAGTGTCAACAGCGGTTTTCCGGGAAAAGCAAGGTCGCCCGTCTCCGCCAAGGTCTGCAAAACAAAGGCATCAAACGGCGCAGTCACCCGGGTAAATCCCTGCGACAAGCCGGACTGCTTTTCACCGGCGCTGGCCTGGTCACGCCCAGCTTGCGCCGACTTGAGTTGTGCGTCTGCGGTGTCCATGGCGGCCTTGCTGACAAAACCTTGTGCCAGCAAATCACGGGTACGCTCGAAGTTGGCTTGCGCGTTGCGCAACTCGGCCTGCGCCTGCGCCACTTGGGCCCGGCTGCGCTGCACACCGGTCTGGGTTTCGCGGTCGTCGATGGTGGCCAGCAACTGGCCTGCGCGTACCGGGTCGCCGGCCTTGACGGCCAGTGTGACCAGGCGCCCGGACGCCTGCGCCGACACCGTGCTCTGCTTGACCGGCTGCACCACGCCATCCATTTCAAACCCGCTGTCAACAGCCTTGAGTTGTACGGCGGCCACGTTCACCTGCGGCCGTGTCTGGGCAAACACCGGTGCCATGGCCAAAGACGTGCAGACCAACAAGCTACGCAATAAAAACAACTTTTGCATAAGGCTTCCTTCAAAATACTGTGCCTAGTATATTTGAATACCCCCCACAGTACACAAGAAAGTTACAAAAACCCTATGCAATCGGCATCCCGACAGCCGTCAGAAAAGAGAGTGGTGAACCAATGAACATAAATTTTGTACTTTGATCACGGATGGGGCCACCCATCACACGACGATTTCGGACTGATCAAGCACAAGTTATTGATTTGAAAGACAACAGAAAAAATATTCTCCATCGGCACGGCTTTTGCATTGATGTTCGCAAACTGTGACTGCGAGGAACTCAAAATGATGAACAAAGCCAATATCCTGGTCGTCGATGATGAAGAAATTGTCCGGCTCAGTTACGCAAGGTCACTGGCAAGTGAACATTGCCAGGTCGAAACCGTCAGCAACGGACAAGACGCCCTGAAAGTAATGGGGCAACGCCCCTTTGATGTCGTTTTGCTCGATTTGTTGATGCCGGGCATGAACGGCATGACCGTACTCAGCGCCATCAAACAACGCTGGCCCGAGAGTGAGGTCATCATCATTACCGGCTACCCAGCCCTTGAAACAGCCAAGGAAGCTGTGACGCTGGGTGCCTATGACTACCTGGCCAAACCCGCCGGCCCCGATGACGTCATCAACGCGGCTCACAGCGCCATGCTCCACAAGCGGTGGACCCTGCGCAGCGAGGCACCAGCCTCCTGCGCACGCATGCATTAACCGGGTCCGTCCACTCACCGGCGCCTGAATTACCTCGACAAAATCCAGTCCACGAGGTTCCCGATCTCTTTGGCATCCTGGGAAGCAACCGCTTTGTGGGTTTCCTCGGTACCGTCCTTGAATTTGACCTTGGGTGCTTTGGTAATCGCCTCAGTCACTTTGGCATGAGCATCCGCCTTGCCTTTCCATTTCGCGGCGACTTTCATGAATGACATGGCTTTTTTATCCTTGTCGACCGCATGACACTTCAGACAGTCACTTTTTTTGGCCAATGAGGCAGCGGCATCGGCATCGACAGCGCCGTGGGATGCTGTGGCGAATGCGACCAGAAGCAAACCGACAGCCGAGATACTGATCAGTTTTTGCGGGAGTTGCGTTTTCATTGCAAGGTTTCCTATAAAGAGGTCATCACTGGAAAACGGCCGCAACCGTGACCCTTTGCTCTGGTACGTCGTGGCCCTGGGCGCATCGTGAATATTGCGCTGCAGAAATTCTAGAAGTGCTTTTCTGCAAGATGCAAGCCCCTTGGTCAAGGTATCTGTATAAAAATAATATTCAGCCTTTCAACACAACTTTCCCCTGTGAAGTGCAGCCATCAGACGTAAAACACTGCATAAAAATTCTGTACTTCATCGAACTCAAGCGTTCGACCCGATTTGGTCAAAAGACCACAAAAACGATTTAAGCCATTGATATTAAATAACTTTCTTGAAATGCCAACATCTGGCACACCGTATGCTTATTCAGATCAAGTCCTGAAGCCAAGGCAAGCCCTGCAAGCACAGGATTGAAGTTCGGACCTGGTGGCGATTGTGTTGACCAGACCATTGTTTTCAAGGAGAAATATCATGAGTGCACTTCGTAAAGTACTGGTTGTCGATGATGACCCGGTGGTTGGCAAGAGCTTCAACCGTGTTCTTTCACGAGACAAGGGTTATGTGGTCATCACCGCCCAGAATGCCGCAGAAGCTTTGGAACGGCTGCGTGAGCAGGAATACGATGTTGTCTTTACCGACATCAAGATGCCGGGCATGGACGGCGTCGAGTTGACCGAACGTGTCAAAGCCAGCCAGCCGTGGACACCGGTGGTCATCATCACCGGCTACGGCACCACCGCCAATGAGCAGCGCGCCAAGGCAGCTGGTGTATCGGACTTCATGCGTAAACCGCTGTCGCCCGAAATGATCGAGGAGAGCGCAACTCACGCCTTGCACCAGCCCGACCAAGTCAGGGTGATCCCGCTGCGAGCAACAGAAGTTGAAGTCAAGACTGCGCCAATGGTCGAAGGGAAACACCCTTACAAAACTCTGGCCCTGCTGTTGGCAGCACCTTTCATCGGCTTGGCCTATGCCGTGTTGTTGCCGCTGATTGGCCTGACCATGTTGCTGTGGACGGCTGGGCAAGCGCTGGCAACTCCGGCCAGATTGCAACACGCCAAAGCGGTGGCACTGTTCCTGGCCGCGCCGTTCATCGGCCTGGCCTACGCCGTGATGCTGCCCTTGGTCGGCACCGCCATGTTGCTCTGGACTGCCGGCAAGGCCCTGATGACGATTCCTTCAGCACGAAAGATGTTGATGCGCGTCAAGGACATTGCACTTTTCCTGGCAGCACCCTTCATTGGTTTGATCTATGCCGTCATGCTGCCCTTTGTTGGGATCACAATGCTTCTGTCCCTGGCCGTGAAGGCATGGATGACCCGGCCTTCCAAGGCGTAAAGACAGCCAATAAAACCTTTTAACACCGTGAAACAGAATTCAATTTAATTATTCACCCGGGAAGAAATTTCTTTCCGGGTGAACTTCGTGATTGCGTGCAATCAACAAGGGGAAACTCTGATGAAAAGCATCTTGGCAACAGGCAAAATGATTTCGGCGACCTCTGGCAAGCGCTGGTTGCTGATGGCAATGGTGGCGCTGGGACTTTCATTGACAAGCGCCAGTGCGCTCAGCGAAACGACCAAGTTATCCAAGGAAACACAGGCCTGTCTTGACTGCCACGACAAGGAAAATTCGCAGAAAAAGCTCAACAACGGCGACACTCTTTCACTGCATGTTTCAGCCCAGGCGTTTACGGCATCCATGCACAAGGAGACAGAGTGTGAGGATTGCCACTCCAACATCGAGTCCAAGACACACGGCAAGGTCGCCATAGACATCAAAAGCAAGCGCGATTACGCGCTGGGCATGCAGGAAGCCTGCCTGACCTGCCACAAGAAAAAAGTCACAGAATACGGCGACAGCGTGCACGCGGCCATGATCAAGGAGGGCAGTCAGAAGGCGCCCCTATGCTCGGACTGCCATCACCCACACACCGTGCAGTCCAGCAAAACCATCGCCCCCATGGCCACACCGCCTTGTGCCAAGTGCCATGAAGACATCTTCAAGGCCTACTCCCAGGATGTGCATGGCCTTGCACGCGCTGCCAAAGGCGCCAGTGCGCCGATCTGTGAAGACTGCCACAAGGCCCACAATGTCAAGGCGGCCTCGATGGGTACTGGTGTCAAGGACAGCTGTATTTCATGCCACAAGGACGCCGTCAAACAACACCAGAACTGGCTACCCAACACCGAGCGTCACTTTTCGGCAATTTCCTGCCCGGCCTGTCATGCCCCCAAGGCACAGCGACGGGTCAACCTCAGGCTTTATGACGAGTCAACCAAACTTCAACTGTCCGAAAAATCGGGCGTGCCACAGTTTGAAAAACGCGCCGGTGCCGCTGATGCCAACAATCAGGGCTTGAACGAGCGGGCGCTGATGAGCCTGCTCAAGGAATTCAGTCAATCAGGCACTGACAGCAAGACCGTGTTGCAGGGTCGTCTGGAAGTGCGCTCCGGCGCCGAGGCGCACCAGTTGAGTCACAAATCCGAGGCCATCAAGGACTGCGACACCTGCCACAAGAAAGGCGCCGAACCCTTCCAAAGTGTCACCCTGACGATCGCTGGCCCTGATGGCAGGCCTTTGCGCCATGGCGTCCAGCAAGACGTGCTGAATTCGCTGATGTCTGTCGATTCTGTCAGTGGTTTTTATGTAATCGGTAGCACACGCATCAAGCTGCTCGACATCTTGTTGGTACTGGTCGTGCTCGGCGCCATGAGTGTGCCGATCGCCCACATGACGGTCAAGCGCCTGTTCAAGAACATGCGTGAAAAACTGGAAGCCGAGCGGGCGGCCGCCCAGGCAGAGGCCAGGCAGCGGGACGCCGCCGACAAAACCGATGCACATGACAGCAACACCAGCGACAGGAGTCCATCATGAACAAGCTCTACATTCACCCCTTGCCGGTCCGGATCTGGCACTGGACCAATGCGTTCGGCTTTGTCCTGTTGATTGCCACCGGGCTGCAACTCCGGTATCTGGACCTGTTTCAGTTGATTTCATTTCAAACAGCCGTCGTGGCACACAACTGGATCGGCTTTGTCCTGATTGCCAATTTTTTCATCTGGCTGGGCTTTTATCTGTTCACTGACAAGATCAAGGTTTATCACCCCGAGCTCAGCCCGACCAAATATTTCAAGGCGAGTTTCCGGCAGATGGAGTTTTATGGCTACGGCATCTTCAAGGGTGAACCCAATCCGCATCATCCGAGCGCCTACCGCAAGTTCAACGCCCTGCAAAGCATGCTGTACCAGATCATCATGATGTTGCTGGTGCCGCTGCAATTCTTCACCGGCCTGCTGTTATGGGACGTGACCCGCTTTTCGTCCATGGTCGACATGTTTGGCGGCGTGCGTGTTGTCGACACGATCCACGTCCTTCTGTTCATCGTGTTCTGCGGATTCATCATCGTCCATGTGTACTTGGCCAGTTTGGGACACACACCTTCTGCCCACTTCAAGGCCATGATCACAGGTTACGAAGAGGTCGAGGACGACCACTTGAGCGAAGAAATGAAATCCTGAGCGAGAGGGGCAGGCCCTCAGGCCGGATCGACATCACCGGCGTCAAATTCGGTATCACGTACCCGGATGTTGTACTTCTTCATCAAGGCTTGAAAATTGGCCCGTTGCATGCCGGTTTCTTCGGCGCTACGGGTGACGTTGGAGGCGTTGCGCTTGAGCGTTTCCTGGATGAACATTTTTTCAATGTCTTCCACTGATTTCTCACGGGCAAGCTTCTTGATGCGCTTGAGCTCGTCGCTGGTGCGTGGGACTTCAAAAGCCGGGCGTGGCGTGTTCTCAAGAATATTGACCAGGTGCGCCTGGCGGATGATGTGGTCAGTTGCCAGAATGACCGCGCGCTGCATGCAGTTTTCGAGCTCGCGCACATTGCCGGGCCAGTCATAGTTCATGAGCAGGCTCATGGCACCGTCAGAGATGTCTGACACCGGCTTGTCGAGCTCGGTGCAAAAAATCTTGAGAAAGTGAAACGCCAGCGCAGGAATGTCGTCGCGGCGCTCCCGGAGCGCTGGAGAGTGAATCGGAAAAACATTGATGCGGTAATACAGGTCTTCCCGGAAGCTGCCCTCCTGCACCATCGTCTTGAGGTCCTTGTTGGTCGCCGCGATCAACCTGACATTGGTTTGCTGGACCGTGGTGCTGCCCACCGCCCTGAATTCACGCTCTTGAATGACCCGCAACAGCTTGGCTTGGGTGGAGAGCGGGATATTGCCAAACTCATCCATAAAC
>JBEGLK010000085.1:0-7457 GCA_041183605.1 Pseudomonadota bacterium | reverse complement strand
CCCCACTGCGCCAAACCAGAGGCGCAGGTTGGCATGCTGAAAATTTTCGCTGAGTTGGGTCACGGCCACGATCGCCACAAACTGCCCGGGTGCAATACCAATGGCCTTGGCCACCACCACCATGATGACCGCGTGAAGCAGGTCATCGAGCAAGTGGTTGCGGTTGTCGCTCCACATGGTGAGTTGACGCTGCGAATGGTGCAGCGCATGTAATTGCCACCACCAGTTCCATTGGTGCTGGGCACGGTGCAACCAGTAATTGACAAAGTCCAGCACCACCAGATACAGCAACAGGCTCACCCAGGGCAGGTCAGACACACCCGGCCAAAAGCCGTCGAGTTGAAAAGTGGGCCAACCTGACGCGCGCAAGACACCAAAGCCCTGGTCAAACAACGGGTCCAGCGTGAAAAACATGGCCACCCGGAACAGGCCCAGACGGTGAATCAAGGTGTACAGCACATCGGTGCGCACGCTGGCAGGGTCGGTGATCGGCTCGACCGGCCGCCAGCGCTCGAGCGGGCCGATCACGGTCAACAACACCAGCAATTGCAGCAGGCCCACCAGCAACCAGCCCGTGGCCGCAAACCCGTCAGGCAGAAAATTACCCAGCCCCGCCTCGAACATCAGGGGCTGAAGCACCGACTCAAACAACCAGCCCTGAATGTCCGTAAAGGCATCGAGCAACCAGCTCATGATTTTTCTCCCGGCACCAGCCAGCTTTGGTAGGCTGGATGCTCACGCAAAGTGGCAAAACAAAATCCGCGATCTTTCAAACCCTGCAGCAGGGGCTCCAATACGGCGGGGGCCCAGGGGTCCTGCCGCGACCAGATGCCCAGGTGCGCCATCAGGATATCGCCCGACCGGATGTTGCGCAGCGCCTTGGCCAGCAATGCTTGATTGCTGTAGCTGGCGCTGGACAATTCGTCACCCAAAAATCCGGCCTCAGACCAGCCCACATGAGCGAAACCGCAGCTTTTGGCCACGGCCAGCAATCGGGGCGATGTCTTGCCGCCCGGTGCGCGAAACAGGGGCAGCGGCGGTTTGCCCGTGAGATCCTGCAAACGCTGGTTGGCTGCCTTTATTTGCGCGCAATACTGTTCCGCGCTCCATGTCAGGTCACGCCCGGCCAGTGAGCCAGCCGAGGGGCGCACACGGAACATGGGCACCGTGCCGGGCAGATCGGCGCGCCAATACACATGGTCATAGGTGTGTGAGGCGAACTCGTGCCCTTCAGCCGCACGCGCCTTCCACCAGCCAGACCAATACTGGCCCAAACTGCCATCACCCTGTTGGGTCGGCTCGTTGGCGGCAAAAAAAGTGACCCGCACCGACTGGCGCTGCAAAACATCGGCCACCAACGGGGCCACAGCCATGTGTCCGGTGTCAAAGGTCAGGTAAAGCGGCTTATTGCAGCTTGGCAGAGCCGCGGCATCGACGGCAAATGTGACAGCGACGATGCACAGCACCGCGCGCCGGATCATGCCAAGGCTACTGGCGCGCCGCATGATCGAGTGTCCAGACACCATGCGGTGAATTACCCACACGTATCTGGCGCACCACAGAACGCGCCTGGGTATCAATCACCGTGAGTTTGTCGGCCCAGCGCGAGGCCACGTAAATAAAACGGCCGTCCTTCGACAAATCCATGCAGTCGGGCCCGCTCGGTGCCGGAAAACCATCCACCACCGTCATGGTCTGATAATCAATTTTGCTGATCGTGTTGGCCACCCGGTTGCTGACAAAGACATGGCGCTTGTCGCCGGCACCTCGAAAAGCGTGGGCCCCGTTCCCGGTCAAAATGAGCTTGACGAATTTGGGGGCACTGCCCGTCACGTCATAAACCTCGACGCCGTTACCGCCGGTCAATCCAATCAGGAGAAACTTGTCATCGGGTGTGCCAAACACATCCGCAGGCAAGGATCCTGTCGGGCTGCGCCACTTGAGCGTTTGGGTGGGCAAATCAATCGCCACCAGTTCATTGCTTTCCTGCATGGTCGCGTAGATCGTGCGGCTGGTGCTGTCGATCCAGACATGGCTCGGCGTCTTCCCTGTTGGAATGCGTTTGGCAAGTGCCAGGTTGCTGCCGTCCCAACGGTAAATATCGACGTGGTTGAGCCGGTTGCCCACCGTCACAAACCATTTCATGTCAGGCGAAAAACGCAACTGGTAGGGATCAATAATGCCCGTGACCGTGCGTTGCACCACCGCTGTTTTGGGATCCACAAACAGCAATGAATCGCTCAAGGCATTCGCAATGATGAGTGATTTTTCATCCGGCGTGAGGTAGAGGTGGTGCGGCTCCTTGCCGGTGGGGATTCGCTTGAGCTCGGTCCAGCTCTGGGTGTCAATCACACTGATACTGGCGTCGAGCGAATTCAGCACAAATACAGGCGCAGTGCCCGACCAGCCGCACAGTGACAAGGCACCAAGCATCAAAAAAACGAGCAAATTACGCACAGATCACCTAGTCAATATTGTGAAAATAAAGGAGGCATGAAAGATCGCCAAACGGGCCGATTGTGTCCCCCAGGAAGGCCGAAAGTGTAGCCGCCAGAGCGTTTTATGGGCTTTCAATACAGGCCAGATCCTCCGCATTCAACCAGCGCCACTGGCCTGGCGCAAGGTCAGCGGGCAGGCGCAGACCACCGATTTGCGAGCGGTGCAGCGCTTCGACCCGATTGCTCACCGCAGCGACCATGCGTTTGACCTGATGGTATTTCCCCTCCGTCAGCGTCAGGCGCAAATGGAATTCAGAAACGGCCTCGCAAGCGGCAGCACGCACCGGTTTGGGGTCATCGTCAAGCACCACGCCTGACAGCAATCGACTGACCTGACGCTCGTCGAGCGGATGTTTGACCGTGACTTCATAAACTTTGGGCACATGGTGGCGCGGCGAACTCATGCGATGGATAAACTTGCCGTCGTCGGTGAGCAGCAACAAACCTGTGGTGTCCTGGTCCAGTCGACCAACAGCCTGCACCCCTTGCACCGCAGCCTTTTGCGGCCGCTGACGCAGTGGCGACGGCAGCAAGGTGTAAATGCTGGGATAGGTGGAGGGCTTCTGAGAACATTCGGTGGCAGCCGGTTTGTTGAGCATGATGTAGGCTTTCTCGGCATAGGGCCAGTCCACGCCCTGAACCTGAAAGCGTAGTCCTTCAACAGAAAACTCAGCCGTCGACTGGAGACACCTGACCGGGCTTGTTGTCTGACCTGGCGGATAAACCTGAACAAAACCTTGCTGGATCAAACCGGCGCAAACACGCCGTGTACCAAAACCCTGGGAATAAAGAATGTCTTGAAGTTGCATGGGGCGAGTATCGCAAAGCATGGCAAGGCGCACGCCCATCCCGATCCAGGCCGTGTCAGGTGGCAATCAGTTGGGCCGCTTCGCGCGCAGCCACCACACCTTCGTCGGTGGGCACGACCCACACTTCAATGGCGCTGTCGGGCGCGTGGATGGTCATGATCTGGTCACCTGTGGCCTGCTGGTTGAGCACAGGATCGATCACCACACCAAGCCAGGCCAGCCGCTGACCGAGCTCAGTACGCAAGGCCACGTCATGTTCACCGATACCGCCACTGAAAGCCAACACATCCAGCCCCTGCAAACTGGCGACCAAGGCGCCACTCTCGCGCAACACCCGGTAAGTGAACATGTCCACCGCCAATTTGGCGCTGGCAGAGCTGTCAGCCCGCAAGCGACGCATGTCGGCCGATACCCCGGACACGCCCAGTAGACCGCTCTGCTTGTACAGCAGCCTTTGCAGGCGATCATGATCCCAGCCCTGCTCAACCAGGTACAGCAGTGCGCCCGAATCCAGCGACCCCGGACGCGTGCCCATCATCAAGCCGTCGAGCGCAGAAAAACCCATGGTGGTCGAGCAACTTTTCCCCTCGCGCGCGGCACACATGCTGGCCCCGTTGCCCAAGTGAGCCATCAGCACACGACCTCTGGCGCGGCTGCTTTGCGCCAGCAGAACACCCATCACATACTGGTACGACAGGCCATGAAAACCGTAACGACGCAGCCCCTGCTGGTACAAGGCCTCAGGCAGGGCAAAACGGTAATCCAGTTCGGGCAAGGTCGCGTGGAAGGCCGTGTCAAAACAAGCCACTTGCGGCAGTCCGGCAAAGGCCTGGGAGAAAGCGCGTATGCCTTCCAGGTTGGCAGGCTGATGCAGCGGTGCCAGAGAAATGAGTTGCGTCAGGTCTGCAAGCACCGCATCGGTGACCAGCACACTTGCCCGGTATTGGGCGCCGCCATGCACGACACGGTGTACCACCGCCCGCATGGCCGGGATGCCCGGCAGGCTTGCGAGCAGTTCACGCAAATTCGACAAGGCCTTGGCAAAGACCTGTTCAGTTCCCAGGTTCAATTGACGACTGTGGCTCAGCCCTTGAAAAGTCCAGCGCATTTCTGGTGAGCCACCCGGCTCAAGACCTTCAATATTGCCCGAGAGAATCTGCGGGGCCACTTGATGCTGGGCCAGCGGATACAGCGAAAACTTCAGGCTCGACGAGCCCGCATTGACCGACAAAATGGACATGAATAAACCTTTACCAAACGGGGCGGGGATGATCGCGGCGCGCGTTATGCGCCACCAGCAGGGCGAGCAGCGCCGAGGCTACCCGGTTTGACGGTCCGTCAGCACGGCTGGTCAAGGCAATGGGCACGCGTGCGCCCAGCACAATGCCGGAAGCGCTGGCACCGGCCAGGTATTCCAGCTGCTTGGCCAGCATGTTGCCACTCTCCAGGTCGGGCACGGCCAGAATATCGGCATGGCCGGCAACCACTGACTCAATTTGCTTGATATGCGCAGCCTGGGTCGAGATGGCATTGTCAAATGCCAGCGGTCCATCGAGCACACCACCCGTGATCTGACCACGTTCAGCCATTTTGCACAGGGCAGCGGCGTCCAGCGTGGACGGAATATTCGAATTGACCATTTCCACCGCGGACAGAATGGCCACCTTGGGCTCAGCCACACCCAGCACCCGCGCGAAGTCGATGGCATTCTGGATGATGTCCACCTTTTCCTGCAGGCTCGGGCGTATGTTGAGTGCGGCATCGGTGATCAGCAATGGCTTGTGGTACAGCGGCACGTCGAAGCGAAACACGTGGGACATGCGTCGGCCGGTCAGCAAGGACGGCTTGGCCAGCACGGCATGGATCAGTTCATCGGTGTGCAAACTGCCCTTCATGAGCATTTCGACGTCCCACGCTGCCGCCATGTCGGCCGCTTTTTCAGCTGCGGCATGGCTGTGCGGGACCGACAAGATCTCGGCACCCGTCAAATCGATGCCGGCCTCAGTCGCCACATGGCGGATGCGCACCTCAGGCCCGATCAGCACCGGCACGATCAGACCGTAGCGAGCCGCCTCCATGGCACCACTGAGCGAACCCGCGTCACAGGGGTGCACCACGGCGCAACGCACTGTCTCCAGGTTTTTCCCTAAGGCCAACAGATCATTAAAACGCGCCTGCGGATCAAACAACTGTATTTGTGGTGCAGACACCCTGGGCAAACGCACCTTGGTGGTGGGTGCCAGTACCTTGGCGACGCCGCTCAACACCAGATCGCCGCGCTGGTTGAGAACCTGGCAATCCAGCTCGACACTCTTTTTTTCCGAGTTCATGGCCGTCACAGTCACCGTCACGGTGAGGGTGTCGCCGACCCGGACCGGTTTGACAAAATGCAGCGCCTGGTCTTGGTAAATGGTGCCCGGACCCGGGAACTGGGTTCCCAGCAAGGCAGAAATCAGGGCACCACTCCACATGCCGTGGGCAATCACGCCGTGGAACAGACTGTTGTTCGCATAGGCGGTGTCAAGGTGGGCCGGGTTGGTGTCACCCGACACCGCAGCAAACGCCTGGATGTCTTCGACCTTCAGAGTACGCAACAAGCGGGCACTTTGTCCCACCTTGATCTCGGCAAAAGTGTAGTTTTCAGTCAGCTCGGTTTCTGAAGGCAGGTTCATATCTATCCAAAAACTTAGGCAATATTAAAAAAATCATCGAGTCCCAGACCATCAGCACCGGGTTTGAAGCCCTGACGAATCAGATGTTCTTCTGCCTGTGTCATGGCTGCGCAGGTCACCCTCAGGCCGTTGTCGTTGATGCAAGTGGTTTCGAGGTGATAACGCAAGACCAGCAAACCACGCAACTCCTCGCGCTGGTGAGCCTGGCGGCGATCCGCGCTGATATGCAACTCAGCCGGGGCAATCTGGACTTTGCGACGTTCATTGAGAACCACCTGCGTTGGCTCCGACATCAGCGTAGCGACGGCAGACGGGTCGTCCAAAGACACATGCAAGGCAGAAGCCAGGCGCGCGATGCGGATATTGAGCGCCTCCATCGAGGCACTCAGGCGCTGAACCAATTCGTCATTGTTTTGCATCGCTTACCTTCACCTGGCCACATAGCCGGACATATGGCAACAGCCATCCACGTCATTTTAGGGTAAACCCTAGGTTATTAGATCATTGCGAAGGGATGACTTTTCTCATCAGATCATGAATATTCAAGTCAACCGGCTTGCCGGTCCGTAAAAACAAAAAACCCGCCGAAGCGGGTTTTTTTGAAGTCTGAAAGGTCAGGACATGAGCCAATTACTTGGCGCGTGTACCCACAACTTCGATTTCAACGCGACGGTTCTTGGCGCGACCTTCTTTGGTCTTGTTGTCAGCGACTGGCTGAGCCTCGCCCTTGCCTTCGGTGTAGATGCGGTTTTTCTCGATGCCCTTGGACATCAGATAGGCCTTGACGGCTTCAGAACGACGAACCGACAACTTCTGGTTGTAGCCATCAGTTCCGACGGAGTCAGTGTGACCCACAGCAATCACCACTTCGAGGCTGATGTCCTTGACTTTGGCCACCAATTCATCAAGCTTGGCCTTGCCTTCGGGCTTGAGCACAGCTTTGTCAAAATCAAAGAAGGCGTCAGCGGCATACGTGACCTTGGCAGCAGCCGGAGCAGGCGCGGGAGCCGGAGCAGGAGCAGGTGCAGGCGCTGCTACAGGCGCAGGTGCGGGAGCGGGTGCAGCGACAGGAGCAGGTGCGGGAGCGGGCTTGGGAGCAACAATGGCGCCATCACAACCGACAGCAGCCGTTGCCGGGGTCCAGCTGGCATCACGCCAGCAAAGTTCGTTGGTACCATTTTTCCAGACGGTACCGTCAGTACTGCGCCAGTTGTCGATGGACTGCGCGCTGGCAGCAGTTGCCAGAGCCGCGGTAGCGATCAGCAAGGCCAATTTGTTCAATTTCATCAGGGTTCTCCTTGTGGAAAAATCCGCAGCAAAGCCGCGTTGGTATAGGTACACCCAAGATGCCTATCAAGTTGGGCGTTGAGATCATTGTGCCACAGCACGAATCCCCTAATATGCGGAAAATCAACGCATTCGGTCATTCGCAGCACGATTGGCACCAATTTGGAGCAGTCGTTGCAAAGCAGCCACGG
>JBEGLK010000084.1:5584-13087 GCA_041183605.1 Pseudomonadota bacterium | reverse complement strand
TTATTTTTGTGACCGCCTTCACGGAGCACGCCGTGCAGGCATTCGAGCTGGAAGCGCTGGACTACCTGACCAAACCCGTCCGGCTGGAGCGTTTGCAGGCCGCGCTGCAAAAGGTGGCACGGTTCAGGCCACAGGTGCAGGAAATTGCTAACGACGTTGTCGAGGATGTGCTGGTGATCCAGGAGCGCGGCCGTGCCGAGCGCGTACCCTTGGCACAGGTGCTCTACCTGAAGGCCGAACTCAAATACATCACGGTGCGCACGTCCAGCCGCAGTTACCTGATGGAGGGCTCGCTGTCCGAACTGGAGAGCCGCCACGCCAGCCGTTTTATCCGGATTCATCGGAATGCGCTGGTGGCACGGCGCGCCGTGCGCGCGCTGGAAAAACACCACGACCCCGAGGAAGGCGAGGGCTGGGCCGTGCGGCTGGACGGTGTGGAGGAAGCGCTGTTTGTCTCGCGCCGCCAACTCAGCGCCGTGCGGGCGCTGGTCAGTGCCGTCTAACCGGTGTTTCGCAAGCCCGCGGCAATGCCGTTGATCGAGATGTGAATGCCGCGCTTGACGCGATCGTCGACTTGCCCGGCGCGATAACGGCGCACCAGTTCCACCTGCAAATGGTGTAGCGGGTCGATGTAGGGAAAGCGGTGACGGATCGAGCGTTGCAGCGCGGCGTTGTGCGCCAGGCGCTGCTTGTCGCCGGTGATCAGTTCCAGCGCGCGCGTGGTGCGCTGCCATTCGAGTTCGATCGCGCCGAAGACCTTTTTGCGCAGGCGTTTGTCATCCACCAGTTCGGCGTAACGCGAGGCCAGCGCCAGGTCGCTTTTGGCCAGCACCATGTCCATGTTGGACAGCAGCGAGCTGAAAAATGGCCACTGTTTCTGCATTTGCTGCAGCATGGCCAGACGCTGTTTGGTGAGCTTGGGGGTGGCATCCGGTGGGTTCAAAAAGGCGTCCACCGCGCTGCCAAAACCGAACCAGCCGGGCAGCGTCAGGCGGCACTGGCCCCAGCTGAAGCCCCAGGGGATGGCACGCAGGTCTTCAATTTTTTGCGTGGCCTTGCGTGAGGCCGGGCGCGAGCCGATGTTGAGCTCGGCAATTTCGCGGATCGGTGTGGCGTCAAAAAAGTATTGGGTGAAGCCCGGTGTCTCATAAACCAGCTTGCGGTAGGCCGCCATGCTGGCCAGCGACAACTCGGAAGCTGCCTCCAGATACGCGGGTTTGGCGGACTGGGTCGGGTGCAACAGGGTGGCTTCGAGTGTGGCCGCCACCAGAGTCTCCAGATTGCGGCGGCCAATTTCGGGGTTGGCATATTTGGAGCCAATCACCTCGCCCTGTTCTGTCAGGCGAATCTGGCCGCGCACGGTGCCCGGGGGTTGCGCCAGAATGGCCTCAAAGCTGGGGCCGCCGCCGCGCCCGACGGTGCCGCCACGGCCATGGAACATGCGCAGGCGGATCGGGCTGTCGCCAGTTTGGTTGAGGCTGTCAAAGGTGTCTACCAGCGCGATTTCAGCCTGGTAAAGCTCCCAGTTGCTGGTGAAAATGCCGCCGTCCTTGTTGCTGTCGGAGTAACCCAACATGATGTCCTGTTCGCCATACTGGTCGGCCGCGCCACGCTGCACCATCGCCAGGATGCCGGGCAGGGCGTAAAACTCGCGCATGATGGTGGAGGCGTTGCGCAGGTCTTCGATGGTCTCGAACAGCGGCACCACGATCAGGTCGCAGCTGGCCTGTGCATCCAGCGTGCCGTGCATCAAACCCACTTCCTTCTGCAGCAACATCACCTCCAGCAAGTCGCTCACGGTTTCGGTGTGGCTGATGATGTAGTGGCGAATGGCCTGTGTGCCAAACAAGGCGCGCGATTGTTTGGCGGCCTCGAAAATGCTGATTTCACTGTTGGTGTGGGCGCTGTAGTTATGACCCATCACGCGCAGGGGGCGCGCGTCGCATAACAGGCCCTGCAACAGTGTGCGCTTGGCGGACTCGTCCAGCTGCGCGTAATGCGGTGTGATGCGTGCAACGGCCAGCAACTCGGCCACCACCGCTTCATGCTGGTCCGAGCTTTGGCGCAGGTCGACCGTGGCCAAGTGAAAGCCGAACACCTCCACGGCCCGGATCAGCGGTTGCAGTCGTTGCACGATCAGGGCCTGAGCCTTCTGCGCGATCAGGGACGACTCGATGATGCGCAGGTCGCGCAGCAGCTCGTCGGGCGAGTTGTAGGGGTTTTGGGGTGCCACCGCATGGCGCGCGGCGTCGCCACCGCTGAGTACTTTGAGGGTGGCGGCCAGACGCGCATAGACGCCGATCAGGGCGCGCCGATAAGGCTCGTCCTTGCGGTGTTCATTCGTGTCGGGCGAACTCTGGGCCAGTGCCTGCATCTCGGGCGGAAACTCCATCAACATGGCAGACATCGAGAGTTCGCCACCCAGGTAGTGGACCTCGGTCAGGTAATGCCGCAGCGCCATGTCCGCCTGGCGACCGAGCGCGTGGGCCAGCGTTTGGGCGTTGACGTTGGGGTTGCCGTCACGGTCGCCGCCAATCCACTGGCCCATACGCAGAAAGCTGTGCACCGGATACGACCCCAGCGCCTGTTCGAGGCTGGCATACAGCTTGGGAATTTCGCGCAGAAAGGTGGACTCGTAATAACTCAGCGCGTTTTCGATCTCGTCGGCCACCGTCAATTTGGTAAAACGCAGCAAACGCGTGTGCCACAACTGCAGTACCAGGGCGCGCAACTGGGCTTCGTTGTTGGCCAGTTCACGCGGTGTCAGGGCGTCGTGCGCAACCCTGTTGGCGGCCGCCTGCGCCAGGATGTCGTCGCGGGCCGCCAGCAGTTGGGCAATGGCGCGTTCGGCGTCCAGTATGCTCTTGCGCTGCACCTCGGTGGGGTGTGCCGTCAGCACCGGTGACACAAAACTGTGCGCCAGCATCTGGCTGATGGCTTGCGGCGAGATGCCGCCGCTGCTCAAGCGCTTGAGTGTCATGTCGATGTTGCCGGGGCGCGTGCTGCCGGCGCGCTCGTACACCGCGCGGCGGCGGATGTGATGGCGGTCTTCGGCCAGGTTGGCAAGATGACTGAAATAGGTGAAGGCGCGCACCACACTCACGGTCTGATCGCTGCTGAGCGACTTCAGCAACTTGTTGAGCGCCTTGTCTGCCACCGGGTCGGCATGGCGGCGAAAGCTGACCGAGAGCTGGCGGATCTGTTCGATCAGGGCATAGGCATCATCTCCCTCCTGCTCGCGAATCACGTCGCCCAGGATACGGCCGAGCAGGCGAATGTCCTCCACCAGAGGGCGCTCGCTGTCCAGAAGTGTGCTTTTTTTGGCTGCAGGGGTAGGCTTGATCATGGCAGTTTTAAGAGTCTGTAGAAATGAGCATAAGCAAAAGCCATGCTAGCATTCCCGACAGCACAAGATTACTAAAAGGTTACGGCATTTTGCCAATGAATATGAGCCAACTCACCATCGCAACACGGGAAAGCCGCCTCGCCCTCTGGCAGGCCGAGCATGTTCAGGCCCTGCTGGGCGGCATGGGGCATCAGGTCAAACTGTTGGGCATGACCACCCAAGGTGACCAGATTCTGGATCGGGCCCTGAGCCAGGTCGGCGGCAAGGGTTTGTTTGTCAAGGAACTCGAGGTGGCACTCGAAGAAAAACGCGCCGATCTGGCTGTGCATTCACTCAAGGACGTGCCCATGGAGTTGCCGGAAGGCTTCAGCCTGGCCTGCGTGATGGAACGCGAAGACCCGCGCGATGCCTTTGTTTCCAACAAATACGCCAATCTCGATGCCTTGCCGCAAGGCGCGGTGGTGGGTACCTCAAGCCTGCGCCGTGTGGCCTTGTTGCGCGCCATGCGGCCCGACCTGCGCATTGAACCCCTGCGCGGCAACCTCGATACCCGCTTGCGTAAGCTTGATGATGGCCTCTATGACGCGATTGTGCTGGCGGCGGCCGGCCTCAAGCGCCTGGGCCTGAAGGCACGCATCCGTGCGGTGTTCGAGCCTTCGGTGATGTTGCCTGCAGCCGGTCAGGGCGCGCTTGGCATAGAAGTTCGCACCGATCGCAGCGATGTGGTGGCGGCGCTGGCGCCACTGGTACACCAGACCACCTGGCTGGCGGTGGCGGCAGAACGCGCCGTGAGCCGGGCCATGGGCGGCAGTTGCTCGATGCCGCTGGCGGCCTACGCCACGCTCGCCGATCAGCACATGACGATTGAAGCCGCCTGGGGTGATACCGAGGGCAAGCTGCCTCTGGTGCGGGTGAGCCTGAGCGGTCCCGTCAGTGACCTCGCGAGCGCCGCTGATCTCGGTCAGAGGGTGGCAGACGACCTGCGTACCCAGGTACTGGCACAGGGCGGCGAGCTGGCCCATCTGACAACGGCTTCCTGACGCATCGGCCAGATCATGCGCCTTATCGTGACCCGGGTGCAGCCGCAGGCGCAACACTGGGCTGACAAGTTCGCAGCCAAGGGTCATGACGCACGGGTGTTGCCACTGATCGAGGTGCGTGGGCTGGCCGATGCCACGACCGTGCGCTCTGCCTGGTCGAACTGGGCCGGTTACCGCGCGGCCATGTTTGTCAGCCGTCATGCGGTTGATTATTTTTTTCAGGCCAGGCCGGCATCCACGTCGGAAGCAACATCGCTGGCGGCCATGAACACACGATGCTGGGCCACTGGACCGGGAACCGCGAACGCCCTGCTGGCGCATGGCGTGCCCCCACATTTGCTCGACACGCCGCCCGAGCAGGCCGGTCAGTTTGATTCCGAGGCGCTCTGGCAACAGGTGCATGGCCAGGTGCAGCCGGGTGACCGGGTGCTGATTGTGCGCGGTGACAGTGTGACCCCAGACAGCGACGCGCAGGTCGACCATGACCAGGGCGTGGGACGCGAATGGTTGGCCGCGCGTCTGCGCCAAAGCGGTGCAGCGGTTGATTTTGTGGTGGCATACCAACGCGGTGCACCGGTTTGGACGCATGGGCAGTGTGAACTGGCCCGGTCTGCTGCCACGGATGGCTCGGTCTGGCTATTCAGCAGCGCTGAGGCCCTGGGTCATCTGCAAAGCCTGTTGCCGGCTCAGGATTGGTCTGCTGCCCGTGCGGTGGCCACCCACCCCAGGATTGAAGCCGCGGCTCGCAAGCTGGGTTTTGCTGTTGTCAAACAGTCACGCCCCACCCTTGCGGATGTGCTGGCATCGGTAGAATCGTTCGCATGAATTCCCAGCTTCCTCCTGACCCAGTCCAACCCAGCGGCACCGACGCGCCCAACCCAGGTACGGAAGCCGTGACCGATGGCCCGGCGGCAAGCCGTGGCGCCTTGCCGCTGCGTACCGTGTTGTGGGCGATTGGCATTGTGTCGCTGGCGGCCTTGCTGACCAGTGCCCTGTTATGGCAAAAGGTGGCCGGCATGCAGGAGCAGCTGGCGCGCCAGAGCGGCGAGGCGCAGTCGCAGTCGCTGGAGGCGCATGCCATGGCCAAACAGGCCGTGTCATTGGCGCAGGATGCATCGGCGCGTGCCGCCGTGCTGGATTCGCGCTTGAGCGAGGTCGCCCTGCAGCGCAGCCAGCTTGATGAGTTGATGCAAAGCATGTCGCGTTCGCGGGATGAAAATCTGGTGGTCGACATCGAGGCTGCCCTGCGCCTGGCGCAGCAACAGGCGCAACTCACAGGCAGTGTGGAGCCCTTGCTGGCGGCGCTGAAAAGTGCCGACCAGCGCATTGTTCGTGCTGCGCAACCCCGGCTGGCCCTGTTGCAACGTGCCATTGCCCGCGACATCGACCGGGTCAAGTCGGCAGCGGTCAGCGACACACCAACCCTGCTCATCAAGCTCGACGAATTGGTGCATCTGGCTGATGAACTGGTGCTGGCCAACGCGGTGGCGCCGGCGCGCCAGCCCGACAGGAACCCGGTCACGGCAGGGGTGACTTCACTCAGTTGGTGGCAAAACGGCTTGCAAATGGTGCTCCAGGAGACGCGCAACCTGGTCAGGGTGAGTCGCATCGAGACCCCGGATGCTGCATTGTTGTCACCCGAGCAGTCCTTTTTTCTGCGGGAAAACTTCAAACTGAAGCTGCTCAATGCACGCCTCGGCTTATTGGCACGCCAGATTGAATCGGCGCGGTCAGATCTGGCCGATGCCGATGTCATGCTGCAAAAATACTTCCAGGCCAACGCACGCAAGAGCCAGACAGCCATCACATTGCTGCAACAGATCCAGGTACAAATGCGCACGCTACAGTTGCCGCGCATCGACGACACGCTGGCGGTGCTGGCCACGGTGGCTGCGGGACGCTGACCATGCGAGTTGCCTTGTGGTTCCTGGGCTTGTTTGGCGTCGCCGTTTCCCTGGCCTTGTTCGTCAGCAATAACGAGGGCACGATCACCGTTTTCTGGCCGCCCTACCGGGTTGATTTGTCGCTCAACATGGTGCTGGTGTTGCTGGGCTTGCTGTTTTTGCTGATCCATCTGGCGCTGCGTGCCTTGGCCGCCTTGTTCGCCCTGCCGGGGCAAGCGCGCTCGTGGCGGGCGCGCCACCAGGAGCAAGCCATGTTTGCCAGCCTGCTCGAAGCCTTGTCCCATTTTGTCGCGGGCCGTTTCCTGCGGGCCCGCAAGGCAGCGCTGGATGTGTTGGCGCGTGACGCGGCCATGGCCGGTGGCGGCGATGGCGCTGCGGCTACCGTGCGCTTGCGCGTGATGTCGTCGCTGCTTGCCGCTGAAAGTTCCCAGGCCTTGCAGGACAAGTCGGCGCGTGATGCTCACCTGCAGCAAGCTCTGGCGCAATCGGCCAGTCTTGGCGCTGGGGGCGCGGTGGGTGTGCGCGAGGGCCTGTTGCTGCGTGCCGTGCGCTGGGCGCTCGAAGACCGCGATGCCGTTGCGGCGCAGGAATGGTTTGGCCAGCTGCCTTCGGGGGTGGCGCGGCGCACTGTGGCGCTGCGTTTGCGTCTCAAACTGGCGCGCTTGGCGCGTCAATCCGGTCTGGCGCTCGATACTGCTCGTTTGCTGGTCAAGCACCGTGCATTTTCTGAGGCCTCTGGCCGGGGCCTGGTACGTGCATTGGCACTGGAAAACATCATGGATGCCCGCGACGCCGAACAGTTGCAGCGGGTCTGGCTCAAACTTGAGGCGACCGAACAGGCCATGCCGGAGGTGGCTTGTCTGGCCGCCGAACGTTGCCTGCTGTTGGCGGGTGGTCAAGCCACGGCGTTGGGCTGGCTACTGCCGGTCTGGGAGCGTATGGTGTCGGCGCCGGAAGGCCTGAGCCAAAGCCAGAAAATCGATCTGGTCCGGGTGCTGGAGGCGGTCTTTGCCAGCACGGTGGATTCGGCTTGGCTGGCGCGTATCGAGCAGGCGCAAATGGCGCAACCCGGGGATGCTGTTTTGCAGTACCTGGCCGGTGTGGCCTGCCTGCATCTTGAGTTGTGGGGCAAGGCGCAACAACTGATCAAACAGGCCTTGCCACGCTTGCATGATCACCGCCTGGCGGCCCGTGCCTGCATGATGCTGGCTGA
>JBEGLK010000084.1:0-5573 GCA_041183605.1 Pseudomonadota bacterium | reverse complement strand
GCTGCCGCCTGGAAACAGGCGGCGCAACTGGCTTTGCGCCAGGACGACTGAAACTTGCAGAAATCTTCTGAGGAGGCTGGACCGAGATGTGCGAGGGATTGTTGCTGTTGTTCCAAGCTTTTCAAGACAGATTGATGAGAACCCTCAACCCGCAGCTTATGACGATTGGTTGTCAGTAAAGCGATTGCGGTCTTAGAGATTTGCGATCTGCCTGCTAGATTGCAGCCGCTATGAACCAGGAATCGACCGGCGGCTTTGATGCGGTCATTTCGTCAATGTGGGCATCCGGATTCGATCATGATCGGTCAGCCACGACTGTTACCGAGAGACTCGTTCGCAGTTAATGCCGGGACTTCACAGGAACCTAGTTGTCTTTTGTCATAATTGTGAGATGCATACTCTGCGCAGCTCCAAATTCATCACCAAACTGGTCTTGGTGTGGTTTGCGCTATTTCTGGGTTCCGCCATCGCCTCCGCCGTCATCAAACCGGGCAACATGCAAATAGTCTGCTCGACGGGAGGCGGCATGAAGATGGTGGACACTAGCAGTGATGACGGGGAGTTCAAAATATCTGCAGGCATGGACTGCCCACTGTGTGCATCTGTAACGGCACCTCCGCCGCCCTTGTCGGTCCACTTCGAAAAACCCTCACCTCTGGCGCATGCCCTGCAACCGATTGCAGCGGCCCAAATCGTGTCTGTCACTGCCCCGCCGCTTCCATCGCGGGGACCACCAACCTCCCTCCTCTAGCGCGCCAGGTCGTCGGTCTCTGACCCTGGTGAATGGCACTGCCAGCTTTTTAGGCTGGTGGTTTGTGTCGTATTCGTTCAGGAGTTAGATATGGAGAAGTCCCTCAAGAAGGGCGAATCACTGTTCAAAGAGGGTGATTCGGGAATGCTGTGGCGCGTGGAGAGTGGGGTCATCCTCCTTCAAAAAACTACAGATGATGGGGTCGCGCTGACACAGATGGCATTACCAGGCGACGTCATTGGCTTGGAAGGCTTGTGTGACAAGCCGTATGCAAATTCTGCTGTTGCACTGATTGAAAGCAAGCTCAGCCAGCAGGGGCTGTCAGGTGACTTCAGCGCATTTGCTGCAGTCGCTGAAGGCTACATGCAACAGCAGCAGCGCATGCATGACATGTCAAAACTGCGGACTGGCTCAGTGGCTTCACGCCTGGAGCACTTGGTTCTGATGCTTGCCAAGTGCAAGGATGGCAAGCGCCACGAATTGGACCGTAAAGATCTACCGAGCTTGCGCGAGATGTCGCAAATCATGGACATCGCGTGTGGAACCATCTGCCGTGAACTCAAAGCGCTGTTCCCTCACACAACCAACACAGATACGCCAAACGCGACGGCGTGTGATGGTGCCTTTGCATTGGCCGCATAGATCATCTGGAATTCATATGAACAAGATTTATGCAGATCGGGGCGCCGATCGTTGACTGCGTATCGCAGCCAGTGACCACTGGTATTTGGGTGTCCTGTGCTTTTGGCTAAACCCATGGAATTGACACCAACCATTCCCAAATGACTTTACTCTCAATCAATAACGGACCATCAGAATGTATCTCATGAAAAAATTTAACCTCAAACCTATCGCTGTTGTGACGTTTGCAACTTGTGCAGTGGCCCAAGCCCAACAAGCGGCTTCGCTACCCGATGTCGTAGTGACCGGAAGTCCCATCATTGAATCGAATCATGTGGACACATTTTCTGGATTCTCCACACGCGTCACTGAATCACAAATCAAAGACTTGGGTGCGTTGGACTTGGCTGCTGCATTACGGATGACCCCAGGTGTTCAAATATCGCGGTACAACGAAGTCGGTTCATACAGCGGAGATCAGGGTGGTAACGTCTACATCCGTGGTTTGGGAGCCAGTCGTCCCGGCAGCGAAATCAAGACCTATCTGGACGGCGTGCCGGTTTACATGGGTGTTTGGAATCATCCCTTGATGGACTTGTTGCCGCTCAACGGCGTGAAATCTGTTGATGTCTACAAAGGGCCACAAAACCAGATCAGTGGAAACAATTTCGCATCAATCAATCTGCAGTCCAAGAGAGCGACACAAGAAGGAACTGAAACTGAAGTCAACGCTTCAGTGGGCTCTTTCGGTACCAAGATTTTGCAGGCCAATATGGTTGGCCGCCAAGGCGACCTGGATTACTCATTGGCGGTTGGCCAGGTTGACTCCAATGGCGCACGCGCTAACGCCGACGGCAAATTGTCCAATGCTATGGGTCGTATCGCAAAGAAAATCGACAACGCCTGGACGGTCGGAGCCAATTTTCTGACGGTCAGCAACGAGGTTGGCGATCCAGGCGACAACCGCTACGCCACCTCTACTTCAGCAGTGGGGCCTTACAGTTTTTCTAACGGTGTCGCTCGTAATGATTCCGGGACAAACCTTCTATCTGCATTTGTTTCGCATCAGCACGGCGATTGGAAGGGGGAATTCAAGGTCTACGAAAACAAAGGGCATAACAATTTGACCAACGATCCCAACTGGGGAACATTTGTCAGTAACTATTCAATGTCTGGCTTCCGATGGAAAGAAGAATTCTCGCCCTGGAAGAATGGCAAGTTTATTGGCGGCATTGACCAAGAGAGCGTGTCTGGTTCGATCACTGGCCCTCACGTCGGCTCAGCTGTTGGAACACCCTTTGCGTTTGGAACGGCGGGGGCTGCAGATGTCCCAACTTTCCGTGTTTCATCTGTATTCGCGAGCCTGAGTCACGACATCCAGATCTCCAGCGATTGGGTAATGCAACCCTCTGTGGGCGTGAGGTCTTACAACAGCAACATCTACGGATCGAAAGCTGCCCTGAACGCCGGGGTGTCTTTCATTGCTGACCGTACCACTGTTTACGCGAATTACACCGAAGGTCTTTTGTATCCCGGCGCAGAAACCTACACGTTAACGCGCGCAATACCGATGGCATTTGCAGCCAACAACGGCTGGGATCGTTTGGCGCCCAGTCAAAACAAGCACAGCGAAGTGGGTGTGACGTGGGATGCATCTGCACAAACTCACATCGATCTGAGTGTGTTCCAAGATGAGATCAGCAACCGGTATGTCTGGACTGGCTTCTACATGGGTGCTATTGCGAGTCCTGCATCAGGCACATGGAGCAACAACTTCCCCACTTACCGAGTGAGTGGCACTGAAGCCTCAGTCAAGCATCAAATCAATAGCCAATGGACCGTGTTTGGTGGTGTCACGACTCTGGATTCCAGCTTGAGCAACTTGCCATATGCCCCGAAAACTGCGGTCTCGGTTGGTGTGAACGGCAAGATCGCAGAGTACCGGGTTGCATTTGACGCGCAGCATCAATCCGGCATGTACTCACTTACCCAAGACCGAGGCTCTTTCAGCCCCAATGAGGTAGGCTCTCTGACTGTTGCCAATGCGCGGATTTCTCGTCCAGTTGCTGCTCTCGGCAATAAAGGTGAGGTCTACGCTGCCGTCAACAATCTCTTCGATGCCAATTACCAGTACAACGCTGGCTATCCCATGCCTGGGCGCAATTTCCGTGTCGGCTTGATTGCCAGCTTCTAAGGACTCACCATGAAATCAAACCAACTTGCTGCCAGCGTCGCCTTCGGCTGGGTCGTATTCACAATGTGTCCTGCATGGGCTCATGGGGTCGCTGCAAAATCAAATGAGCCAGTCACGATGACTGATAAACAAATTATTGAGCATGCAATGAAGGCGCTATTTGACAAGCCAGGAGCGTCATTGAAGGTGGCCCCCGTCAGCGTTGAAGGAGCATACGCGGTGGCTGGTTGGATTCAAACCGACCGTGGTGGTCGAGCGCTCTTGAAAAAAGAGAGTGGCAAATGGTCGATCCAGGTGTGCGGTGGTGATGGCTTGAAGCAAGTATCTACTTTGACAATGACAGGGATGGATCAGGCTTCGGCAGGCAAGCTTGCTCAGAAAATTGCAGCTGCAGAGAAGCAGATGACTTCCGATCAAATCAAAAAATTTGCAATGTTTGAAGGTGTCGTGAAGGTAGACGGTGGAGCCCATGATCCGCATACTGCGAATCACGGCCATACATCGCACTCGAAATAAATCAAGGATTGATTATGAATGTCAAAAAACTCTACGCTCTCACTTTGATGGGCGCTCTAGCACTGACTTCTCAAGTGGCCTTGGCGCATGGGGTGAAGTGTGGCGAGCTCAACATTGCGCACCCTTACTCAACCCCGACTATTGGGTCTGGCAATACTGGGGCCGTGTACTTTATGAACATCAAAAACGAAGGCAAGGAGGTCGATCAGTTGATTGGCGCTCGTGCTGATGTTTCTTCTAGTGTCGAGATTCACGAGATGACATTAGAAAGCAACGTCATGAAGATGCGAGCCATACCTGAAGTCCAATTGCCATCAGGGTTTGAGGTGACGTTCAAGCATGGCCAAGCCAACGGCTTCCACTTGATGCTGCTTGACTTAAAGAAGCCGCTCAAACTTGGTGATAAGTTTCCTGTGACTTTAAAGTTTAAGAAGGCTGGTGAGTGCCAAGTAGAGGTATGGGTTGAGGCACCAAAAGGTGAGGCACATAAACACTGAAAGAACACTAAATTTTCCGATGACTACATTATTCGAATGAGCGTTTCTACCAATTCCCAAGGGCGGCATTGGGCACTGACTTGACCGTGGCAGGCAATTGACGACCGGCAGCAACGGGTCTAAGGCGGTACTCGTCATGTGTTCAAAACCCTCTCCAGTCTTGGCTTATAAGCGTTTCGAGGGACAACGGCCTTAACCTCTCGGGCAATAAAAAAGGGCACCCGAAGGTGCCCTTTGATGTGAACATGACCCGGCTTCAGACCAGTTCTGCCTGCTCAAAAGGCAACTTCTGTTCGCGCAGGTCACGTTTGGTTTCGACCAGGACCAGCGGCTTGTCGTCCAGCACCGGCAGCGGTGGCCGTTCACGCGGCACATGGACCGGCTTGGGCGTAGCTGCAATCGCAGCTTGAACCACCGCCACTTTGGTCGCATCGGATTGCACCCATTGCAGCCCGGAAGACTGGGCAACTTGTGCCAACTCATCGATTGGCAAAACAAAGGGCTGCACCGTGGGCATCGCTTTCGACGGTGCAGAGGGTGCGACTGTTGCCGCGACCGGCACCACAACGGCTGCTGCTGCCACCGGCTCGGGGACAGGTGCAGGTGCCACAGGCGCAACTTCCGGCGCGACCTCAACGGGGACTGCTACTTCAGGCACGGCGGGCGCTTCGTTGACCACAGCTTCGGCTTCATTTGCCACAGGTGTTGTCATCACGGCTTCCGGCTGGCTGCTGGCTGCGGGTACGGTAAAGTACGATTTGCGCACCGGTTCCTGTTCTGCGGTTGCCTCGGTGGTCTGGGCATCTTCGGCGGACTGGGCGGGTGCTTCACCGCGTTCTGCGCGCTCGCCGCGTGATTTCCGGTCACGGCCGTAACGGTCTCGCGAGCGTTTTTCCCGCGGAGCGCCGTTTTCATCACGCACCACGTTGTCCGCATTGCCTTGCTCTGCCACAGCGCTGGCGCTGTTGGTGCCTTCCGCAACAAGGTTCAGGCC
>JBEGLK010000083.1:0-7558 GCA_041183605.1 Pseudomonadota bacterium | reverse complement strand
GTTTGTGGTGCTGACGCCGGATTCCGAGGCCGAGATGGCGCATCTGGTCCAGGGTTGTATCGAACTGGGTTTGACCATCATCCCGCGTGGCGGCGGCACGGGGTATACCGGCGGAGCGATTCCGCTGACCTGGAAGAGCGTGGTCATCAACACCGAGAAACTGGAGGCCATGACCGAGGTCGAAATGCGCAAGTTGCCTGGGCTTGACCATGAAGTCGGCACAGTCTGGACCGAAGCCGGCGTGGTCACCAGCCGGGTGGCTCATGCTGCCGAGCGCGCCGGTTTTGTGTTTGCCGTTGACCCAACTTCGGCCGATGCCTCCTGTATTGGCGGCAACATCGCCATGAACGCAGGCGGCAAAAAAGCGGTTCTTTGGGGTACCTCATTGGACAACTTGGCCAGCTGGCGCATGGTGACACCTCAGGCCGAGTGGCTGGAGGTGACCCGCATCAACCACAACATGGGGAAAATCCATGATGCCGATGTGGCCAGTTTTGAGTTGCAGTACTTCAAGGCCGACGGCAAAACGCCGCTGCGCTCCGAGCGGCTGGATATTGCCGGTAAATCCTTTCGCAAGGAAGGCCTGGGCAAGGACGTCACCGACAAGTTCCTGAGTGGTCTGCCTGGCATACAAAAAGAGGGTTGCGACGGCCTGATCACCAGCGCACGCTGGGTGGTGCACCGCATGCCACAACACACACGCACCGTGTGTCTTGAGTTTTTTGGCAATGCCAAGGATGCCGTGCCGAGCATTGTCGAGATCAAGGACTATATGTTTGCCGAGCAAAAGCGCTCGGGTGTGGTGCTGGCCGGTCTGGAGCATCTGGATGATCGCTACCTGAAGGCTGTAGGTTACACCACCAAGAGCAAGCGCGGTGCCGCCTTGAGTGGTGGCGGTGTGCCCAAAATGGTGCTGTTTGGCGACATTGCGGGCAATGACGCTGACGAAGTGGCGCGTGTCACCAGCGAGGTGGTTCGTATTGCCAACTCGCGCAGCGGCGAGGGCTTTATTGCCATCAGTGCCGAGGCGCGCAAAAAATTCTGGCTTGATCGCAAGCGCACGGCGGCCATCAGCAAACACACCAATGCGTTCAAGATTAACGAGGACGTGGTGATCCCGCTTCCGCGCATGGCAGAGTACACCGACGGCATCGAGCGCATCAATATCGAACTGAGCCTGCGCAACAAGCTGGCGCTGTGTGACGCACTGCAGGACTTTTTCACCCAGGGCAACCTGCCGGTGGGCCGGCACGACGATGCCAGCGAGATCAGCGCAGACGAACTGCTGGAGGACCGCGTGGCACAGGCCTTGGCGCTGCTGGACGAGGTGAAATCACTTTGGTCGGGTTGGCTGCGTGATGTAGAGCCCCTGTTTGCCCAGTTGCAGGACCATTCCCTGCGTGCCAGCTGGAAAACGCAAATCCGGCAGCCGCTGCAGCAGATTTTCAGCGGTATCGCGTTTGAGCCAATTTTGAAGGAGTGCAACGCCATTCACCAGCGCGTGCTCAAGGGCCGGGTTTGGGTCGCCCTGCACATGCACGCGGGGGACGGCAATGTGCACACCAATATTCCGGTCAACAGCGATGACTACGAAATGCTGCAGGCCGCACATGGTGCTGTCAAACGCATCATGGCGCTGGCACGTCGTCTGGACGGTGTGATTTCGGGTGAACACGGCATCGGCATCACCAAACTCGAGTTTTTGAGCGATGCCGAATTGCAGCCATTCACTGACTACAAGGCCAAGGTGGATCCCGAGGGTCGTTTCAACAAGGGCAAGTTGTTGCGGCTTGATCCGGTGGCAGATTCCCTGCATGCCGACCTCACCAACGCCTACACCCCCAGCTTTGGCCTCATGGGGCATGAATCTCTGATCATGCAACAGTCCGACATTGGCGCGATTGCCGACAGTGTGAAAGACTGCCTGCGCTGTGGCAAATGCAAACCGGTGTGTTCCACCCATGTGCCGCGTGCCAATTTGCTGTACAGCCCGCGCAACAAGATTCTGGCCACCTCGCTATTGGTGGAAGCCTTCCTTTACGAGGAGCAAACACGTCGCGGCGTCAGCATCAAGCACTGGCAGGAATTTGAAGACGTGGCCGACCACTGCACGGTGTGCCACAAGTGCCTGTCGCCGTGCCCGGTCAACATCGACTTTGGCGATGTCTCGATGAACATGCGCAACCTGCTGCGCAAAATGGGCAAAAAAACGTTCAGGCCAGCCGGCGCGGCAGCCATGTTCATGCTCAACGCCACCAACCCGGACACCATCAAGCTGGCCCGCTCGGTGATGGTCAACGTGGCCATCAAGGCACAACGCATGACTGCCGACGTGCTGAAAGTGATGGGCCGCAAGCAGACCAAGGCACCTCCGGCCACGCTCGGCGCGGCGCCGATCAAGGAACAGGTGATTCATTTCATCAATAAAAAGCTGCCCGGTGGTCTGCCCAAAAAGACAGCACGTGCCTTGCTCGACATCGAGGACAAGGACTATGTCCCAATCATCCGCAACCCGAAGACGACCACGGCCGAGACCGAGGCGGTGTTTTACTTCCCGGGTTGTGGCTCCGAGCGCCTGTTCAGCCAGGTAGGCTTGGCCACGCAGGCCATGTTGTGGCACGCGGGTGTACAAACCGTGCTGCCACCGGGTTACCTGTGTTGTGGTTACCCGCAGCGCGGCTCGGGCTTGTTCGACAAGGCCGAGAAGATGATCACCGACAACCGTGTGCTGTTTCACCGGGTGGCCAACACGCTCAACTACCTCGACATCAAGACCGTGGTGGTGAGTTGTGGCACCTGTTATGACCAGTTGCAGGGTTACAAGTTTGAGGAGATCTTCCCGGGTTGCCGCATCATCGACATCCATGAGTACCTGCTGGAAAAGGGCATCACGCTGGCAGATGCCGGGGCCTTCCTGTTTCACGATCCGTGCCACAGCCCAATGAAGCAACAGGAACCCCTCAAGACGGTGAAAGCTCTGCTGGGTGACAAGGTGATTCAGTCCGAGCGTTGCTGCGGTGAGTCAGGCACGCTGGCCTTGAATCGTCCCGACGTGTCAACCCAGGTGCGCTTCCGCAAGGAAGAAGAAATCCAGAAGGGCGAGGCACAGTTGCGCGAGCTTCCCGGCGTCGGGGCGCAGGACAACCTCAAGATATTGACGTCCTGCCCGGCCTGTCTGCAAGGCTTGAGCCGCTTTGGCGAGGATTTGCAAAATGGCCTGCTGGAGGCGGACTACATTGTGGTGGAGATGGCCAACCAGATTCTTGGCAAGGAATGGATGCCTGATTACGTCAAAATGGCCAATGATGGTGGCATAGAGCGCGTGCTGGTTTGATTTTTTGACAACTTTCAGGAGGTGACAAGCATGGCGGGTTTGCAAAACGGCGCTCCCGCGCCTCAAAACATCACGGTACACAGCCAGTCGCGCGTGCTTGAAATTGATTTTTCAGACGGTGCACGGTTCCGGATTCCTTTTGAGCTGATGCGTGTTTATTCACCCTCAGCCGAGGTGGCTGGCCACGGGCCGGGCCAGGAAGTGCTGCAGACCGGCAAGCGTGAGGTCACCTTGACCGGCCTGGAGCCGGTCGGCAATTACGCCATCCAGCCGAGCTTTTCCGACGGCCATGACTCGGGTATATTTTCCTGGGACTACCTCTATTTTCTGGGCTCACAACAGGACAAGTTGTGGGCCGATTACAACGCCCGTCTGACCGCCGCTGGCGTGGACCGCGACGACCCCATGCCCGTCAAGGCGGGCAGCGCTTGCGCGAGCCATTGAGACTTGATATTCAGTTAACTTGCTATTCAATTATGAGCACCACCCATTTTGGTTTCCGTACCGTCGATGAGTCCGAAAAAGCCAGTCATGTCAAGGGCGTGTTTGACTCTGTTGCACCCAAATACGACGTCATGAATGATCTCATGTCAATGGGCCTGCATCGACTCTGGAAGGCCTATACCGTGACGGTCGCCAATGTTCACGAGGGTGACAAGGTGCTCGACATTGCAGGTGGCACTGGTGACCTGGCGCTGGCGTTTGCAGGCAAGGTCGGCAAAAGCGGTCAGGTCGTGCATACCGATATCAATGAGGCCATGTTGCGCACCGGGCGGGACCGGCTGGTGGATGCCGGCGTGGTGCTTCCCACACTGGTGTGTGACGCAGAAAAACTGCCGTTTCCCGATAATTATTTCAATTTGGTCACAGTCGCCTTTGGCCTGCGCAACATGACCCACAAGGATGTGGCCCTGGCGGAAATGAACCGGGTGCTCAAACCCGGTGGCAAATTGCTCGTGCTCGAATTCTCCAAAGTGGCCAAGCCGCTGGAAAAAGCTTATGACTGGTATTCCTTCAAGATCTTGCCCAAGCTGGGCGAATGGGTGGCAGGTGATGCTTCCAGCTACCAGTATCTGGCCGAGTCGATCCGCATGCATCCAGGCCAGGAAGAGCTCAAATCCCTGATGAAGTCTAATGGCTTTGGTCACGTTGATTACCATAATATGACGGGTGGTCTGGTAGCCTTGCATGCCGGAATCAAATGTTGAATGAATTCAAACTGGTTGCCGCCTGATGATGTTTATTGATTCAAAAAAATTGGAGATGGTATGAAACGATGGCTTTCGGTCGTGACGATGAGTCTGTTGTTGGCGGCGGGACAGGCAGAAGCCGCCAAACGCTTGGGCGGCGGCATGTCGATTGGCAAGCAGTCAAGCAACGTGACGCAACGCCAGGCTGCGGCGCCCGCGCCAGTAGCACCCACACAAGCGGCGGCCACCAAGGCTCCTGCGCCGGTGACGACGCCAGCCCCTGCAGCCCCGACGCCCAAGAAACCCTGGGGCGCCATGTTGGGTGGTTTGGCCGCCGGTCTGGGCCTGGCCTGGTTGGCCAGTTCCTTGGGCATGGGTGAAGCCATGGGGCAAATTTTGATGTTTGGCTTGCTCGCCATGGTGGTCATGGCCGCCATTGGCTGGTTCATGCGTCGCAAGAACCAGGGGGCGCAGCCGGCGGCGACGCCGTTTGCATTTCAGGGTGCTGGTGCCCCCAGCCCGGCCGCTGTACCAGCCAGTTACCGGCCGGAAAACGTCGGCAATGATGCTTCTGCGCGCCCCTGGGAACGCACTGCCACCGCTTTTGACGGCACTGCATTGGGTGGCGCAACGCCTGCGGCAACCGGTTCGATGATTGGCTCTGGCTTGTTGGGGGCGCAGACCTGGGGAATACCGGAAGGTTTTGACTCCGAAGGTTTTCTCAAAGCTGCAAAAACCAACTTTGTGTCCTTGCAAGCGGCCTGGGACAAGTCCGACATTCCGTCCCTGCGGGTCATGATGACCGACACCATGCTCAAGGAAATCCAGGCACAGCTCGCCGAGCGTGAGAGCCATACCGGTGGCCCGGTCAATCAGACCGAGGTGGTGATGATCGAGGCCAATTTGCTCGGTATCGAAGATTTGGGTGATGAATACATGGCCAGCGTTGAGTTCACCGGCATGATTCGCGAAGAACCCTCGGCCGGTCCGAGCCCGTTCCGGGAAGTCTGGAACATGATCAAACCCAAAAATGGTCACAGCGGCTGGCTGGTGGCAGGGGTTCAGGCTTTGCAGTAACTGTCAGCGTCTGATTTCAGGGAATAATGGGGTCTATGGCAACACAGACCCCTTTTTCTTTTCTGGAGAGTTTTGTAGAAAAACTCCCGCTTCCCAAATTTACCCCCCCCGCCTGGGCCGTCAACGAGGCCCAGCGCCGTATTGTTTTGCTGCTTAATCACGTGTTGATGCAGGAGAGCGAGGCCATGGCTCGCCTGGTTCGGCAAAAAGATCGCATCATGCTGGTGCAATGGCGAAGCTTCTACTTCAAGCTGATCGCCACACCGGCAGGTTTGCTTGATCTGGCGGACCCGGAAGCCAAACCTGATCTGATTCTGACCGTGACGGACGAGTCGCCTCTGGCAGTCGCACAGGCGGTTTTCAAGGGCGAAAAACCCGCTGTCCGGATTGAAGGTGATGTGCAGCTGGCCGCTGAAGTCAACTGGCTGACCGAGCATGTGCGCTGGGACATGGAAGAAGACCTGGCGCGTGTCATTGGTGATGTTCCTGCGCATACCTTGAGCCAGATCGCCCGGACCATGAGCACCAGCCTGCGGGAGTTTTTGGCCAAGGCGGCAGCGTTCGCGCCTGGCAAGTCAGCCAAATGACCAATATTTTTCGCGGTGCCTTCATCCTGTGGGTGATGTTGCGCAATGGCCTGGACGAACTGGCTCTCAGCAGTTTCAAGAAGCCCTGGTTGCTGCGCCTGGCGCGGCTCCTGACAATCGGGCGCAAGCTTGACGCGCCCCGGGGGCAGCGCATTCGTCAAACCCTGGAAAGCCTGGGCCCCATCTTTGTCAAATTCGGCCAGGTGCTGTCAACCCGGCGCGACTTGCTGCCAGTGGACATTGCCGACGAACTGGCGATGTTGCAGGATCGTGTGCCGCCCTTCCCGAGCGAGGTCGCGGTTGCCATCATCGAGCGCGCCTTCAAAAAGTCGGTAGGCGACATTTTTGTCTCGTTCGAGCAGCAGCCTGTAGCCAGTGCCTCGATTGCCCAGGTTCACTTTGCCGTCCTTAAGGATCGGCAGGGCAATCCGCGCGACGTTGCGGTCAAGGTCTTGCGGCCAGGCATGTTGTCGGTCATTGACAAGGACCTGGCCCTGTTGCGCATGATGGCCGGCTGGGTGGAAAGTTTGTCTGACGATGGCAAGCGTCTCAAGCCGCGCGAGGTGGTGGCCGAGTTCGACAAATACCTGCATGACGAACTGGATCTGGTGCGCGAGGCATCGAGTGCGGCGCAATTGCGGCGCAACATGGCCGATCTTGACCTGGTCCTGATTCCCGAGATGTACTGGGACTATTGCATGCCCGAGGTGATCGTGATGGAGCGCATGACGGGTGCGCCGATCAACCAGGTGGAGCGTTTGCGCGATGCCGGGGTGGACATTCCGAAACTGGCGCGTGATGGTGTCACGATCTTTTTCACCCAGGTTTTTCGCGATGGTTTTTTTCACGCCGACATGCATCCCGGCAACATCCAGGTGAGTCTGGATCCAACAACTTTTGGCCGTTACATTTCGCTCGACTTCGGCATTGTTGGCACCTTGACCGAAGGGGACAAGGAATATCTGGCGCAAAACTTCATTGCTTTCTTCCGGCGTGACTACAAGCGCGTGGCGGAGTTGCACATCGAGTCGGGATGGGTCCCGACAGCGACCCGTGTTGATGAACTTGAGGCTGCCGTGCGTGCCGTTTGTGAGCCTTATTTTGACCGGCCGCTGAAGGAAATTTCGCTGGGCATGATCCTGATGCGCTTGTTTCAGACCTCCCGGCGTTTTCAGGTAGAAATCCAGCCACAGCTGGTTTTGTTGCAAAAAACCTTGCTCAATATTGAAGGCCTGGGTCGCCAACTCGACCCCGATCTGGATTTGTGGCACACCGCGAAACCGTTCCTCGAAAAATGGATGGTGGAGCAGGTTGGCCCGAAAAAACTGTTTGACGAACTGCGCAACGAGGCCCCACGCTACGCCAAATTG
>JBEGLK010000082.1:0-7563 GCA_041183605.1 Pseudomonadota bacterium | reverse complement strand
AAAGACCGTTCGCCGCCCATTCCAACAAAGAAGCCATTGATTTGTTTCTCGAATAATTTTATTGACGCTGCCACACCGCAGCAAAAAAACCATCGGTCTGATGCCGATGTGGCCACAGCCGTAAATACTTTTGCTGATTATCGCCGCCGCTGCACAAATTTTCAGCATTCTCGACCTTAATCCCTTTCAGAACTCCGGCCGCATCCAATGGCACAAAGTCAGGATTGGCCTCGGAAAAAGCCATGGCGATGGTTTCGTTTTCCTGCGGCAACACGCTGCAGGTGGCGTAGACCAGACGGCCACCCGGTTTCAGCAAACGCGCCGCACTCTGCAGAATGGCTGTTTGTTTGACCGTCATTTCGTCCACGGTCTGCTGGTTTTGTCGCCATTTCAGGTCAGGGTTGCGCCGCAGCGTGCCCATGCCGGTGCAGGGTGCATCCACCAAAACGCGGTCAATCTTGCCCGACAGGCGCTTGACGCGATCATCACGCTCATGCGCGATGGCCGCCGGGTGCACATTCGACAAGCCACTGCGCGCCAGCCTGGACTTGAACGCGTCCAGCCTGCCCGCCGAAGTGTCAAACGCATACAGGCGCCCGGTGCTGCGCATGGCCGCGCCAAGGGCGAGTGTCTTGCCGCCGGCACCGGCACAAAAATCAACCACCATCTCGCCGCGCTTGGCATCCAGCAGCATGGCCAGCAGTTGCGAGCCCTCGTCCTGCACTTCGAAGTCGCCGCGCTTGAAGGCCTCCATCTTGTTGAGTGACGGCTTGCCGGCAATCCGCAGCCCCCAGGGCGAATAAGGGGTTGGCACAGCCTTGATGCCCAGGGCGGCCAGTTCCTTTTGCACATCGGCGCGTTTGGCCTTGAAGGTATTGACACGCAAATCCAGCCCCGCGCCCTTGTTGAAACTTTCCACCAGAGGCCAGAATTCATCACCCAGCTGATCCTTGAGCGGCTGCACCAGCCACTCTGGCAAATTGTGGCGATGGCGCTCCATCAGGTCCTCAGGTCTGATTTTTTCGCACTGGTCAAGCCACTTGATCTCCTGTTCGCTCAAGGCGCTGCGCAGAAAATCACCAGGGCCATAAAAGCCCAGAATGGCGAGCCGCCGTTCTTTGGGGCCGCTGCCGGAAGGCGCAAAATGATCGAACAACAATTTTTTGCGCAGCACGGTATAAACCGTCTCGGCCAGGGTGGCGCGTTCACGCGGTCCCAGGCCACGGTGTTCACGGAAAAATCGCGACACAATGGCATCAGCCGGGTGGTCAAATTTGAGAGAAAGACGAACCAGTTCGGAACAGGCGTCAAGCAGGGCTTTTGGATGCATAGGGGGCGATTGTCCCACGGGAACTTTACCCAACTTCACAGTCGCACACTGAGACTGGCAAAATGAAGCTGCACAATAGACTAAACCTGTCTTTTAAGCACAAAATCAAGCCATGTTCTTGCGCCTCAAACTCCCCCTGCACAGCATCCTCCCAATGCGAAAGCCACTGCCATGGGCCTGGGTCGCGACGATGTCATTGGGTTTGCTGCTGGGTGGCTGTGCCAATTTGAATCGGGAAAAAAGCCCTGACACCGTGGAACAACAGCTCAGCCAGGCCCGTTGGTGGAACGACTTTCATGATCCTTTGCTGGCTGACCTGATCGCGCAGGCCATGCGAGCGAACCCAAGCATTCTCTCTTCCCAGGCGGCCTTGCTACAGGCGCGGGCTTTGCGCGATGTCAAGCTGGCAGCCACCCGCCCGAACCTGACAGTGTCAGGCTCGGTGCAGCGCAATGCCGCTGACGGCGCCGAGGCCAGTGTCAATTTCCGGGGTGGTCTGGACGCAAGTTGGGAACTAGACGTGTTTGGCGCAAAGAACAGCGCGCTGGCCAACAGCGAGGCCGAACTGCAGGCCGCCGGCGCCAATTTGCGCGATATGCAGTTGAGTATGACCGCCGAGGTCGCACTGGCCTACATTCAATTGCGCGGACTGCAGGAGCAACTGACGATTGCCCGGCAGAATCTGGGGAGCCAGCAGGAAACCCTGCAAATCACACAGTGGCGCGCGCAGGCCGGCCTGGTGACCTCACTCGAAGTCGAACAGGCCCAGAACGCAGTTTCGCAAACGGCTGCACAAATTCCCGCACTGCAAAGCAGCCTGGGCAAAACGCGCCACAGTCTGGCCGTGCTCACGGGTCAGCGCCCCCACGAACTCGATGCCTTGTTGACGACTGCCCTGCCCGTCCCCCAGGTCGCAGCGCAAGTGGCTGACGTGATCCCGGCGGACAGTCTGCGCCAACGCGCTGATGTGCGCGCGGCCGAGGCGCGTATCACTGCGGCACTGGCCTCCGTCGATGCGGCCGAGGCAGCCCTGTTGCCCAGCTTCAGACTGGGGGGGTCAGTGGGGCTGACCGCGCTCACACTCGCGGGTTTCAGCAACGGCGCGGCGCTGGCCACACAGATACTTGCCAGTGTCTCCGTGCCGGTACTCGATGGCGGCGCTTCCAAAGCCCAGGTCCGTGCCCAAAAAGCGGTGCTGGCGCAAGCCAATGCCAGTTACCAAAACACGCTGCTGACGGCACTCAAGGACGTTGAAGATGCCCTGATCGCCTTGCGTTATGACCGCGAGCGGCTGAGTCATCTGCAGCAGGCCGCAAGCGCCGCAGAAAACGCTGCGCTACTGGCGCAAAACCGCTACAACAGCGGCCTGATAGATTTCCAGACCGTGCTGCAAACCCAGCGCACGCTGCTGAGTGCACAAGACAGCGTGGCCAGCCAACAAGCCGCCCTCAGCAACGACCACGTGCGCCTGATCAAGGCCATGGGTGGTGGCTGGCAATAAGAACAACAGAAAGTTCGTCATGACAGAACCTTTGCCAAAGTCCCCTACGGGCAATCAAGCTGAAACCAGTGACCTGCAAGCACTGTTGCAGGAACCGGGCAACAAGGTGTGGTGGCGCCGACCCGTGTTGTGGGTCACGTTGGCGGTGATCGTTGCCGCAGCGACCGGCGCGGCCTATTGGCAGCAAAGCCGGCAGCGCAGTGCGGCACCCAGCTACGTCACCGAACCCGCCGGCAAGGGTGACCTGACCCTGACCGTGACCGCCAATGGCACGCTGCAACCCACACGTTCTGTCAATATTGGCAGCGAACTCTCGGGCACCGTGCTGCGTGTGCTGGTGGATGTGAACGACCGTGTCAAAAAAGGCCAGGTGCTGGTCGAACTCGACACCGCCAAGTTCATTGACCAGGTGCTGCGCTCCAAGGCCGCACTGGCCAGTGCGCAGGCGCAATTGGCGCAGGCAGCGGCCACGGTGACAGAAAGCCGCGCCAGCCTGGCGAGACTCGAAGAGGTTGCCAAGCTGTCGGGCGGCAAGGTACCCTCCAAAACCGAACTTGACAGTGCACGCGCCGCACAGGAACGCGCTTTGGCGGCCGAGGCCAGCGCCAATGCCAATGTGGCATCGGCCCGGGCCTCGCTGTCGACCGACGAGACCAACCTGGCCAAAGCCTCGATACGCTCGCCCACCGATGGAGTTGTGTTGACGCGCGCGGTCGACCCCGGGAACGCCGTAGCCGCTTCGCTGCAGGCGGTCACCCTGTTTACGGTGGCTGAAGACCTGCGCCAAATGCGCCTGCAAGTGAGTGTGGACGAGGCTGATGTCGGGCGCATCAAGGTCGGCCAACCGGCCAGTTTCACCGTGAGCGCATTTCCCAGTCGGCGCTTTCCGGCATCCATTACCCGCGTCGCTTATGGCTCGACCATCACCGACAACGTGGTCACTTATCAGACCCTGATGGACGTCAAAAACGAAGACCTGAGTCTGCGCCCCGGCATGACGGCCACCAGCACCATCGCCGCAGTTGAGCGCAAGAATGTGCTGTTGGTGCCCAACACCGCGCTGCGCTTCAATCCGCAGTCCGGTGCGGCCGCGGCGCCGTCCGGCAGCAACATCATGGCCACTGTGTTGCCGCGCATGCCGCGCACGGGTGCCCGTAAATCGGCCTCAGGCGGTGCCGCCAAACAGGTGTGGGTGTTGCAGGATGGTGCGCCGGTGGCGGTCAGCGTGACCCCCGGCATCAGTGATGGCCGCATGACCGAAATCACCGGAGGTGATTTGAAAGAAGGTATGGCCGTGATCACCGACCAACGTGCGGGCCTTGCCGGCAAACCATGAGTACCCGCCCCCTGATCGAGCTCAAGGATGTCACCAAGACTTACGGTCAAGGTGCAACCGCGCTGCAGGCGCTGAAAGGCGTGGATCTGGCGATTGAGCCCGGTGATTTTGTCGCCATCATGGGCCCGAGCGGCTCGGGAAAATCTACTGCCATGAACATGCTGGGTTGTCTGGACACACCGACCAGCGGCGAATACCTGTTCAACGGCGTTCATGTGGAAAGACTCAGCCGCGACCAACGCGCCCTGCTGCGCCGTCGTTACCTGGGTTTTGTGTTCCAGGGCTTTAACCTGCTGGCCCGCACCAGCGCTCAGGAAAACGTGGAGTTACCGCTGCTTTACCGTGGTGAACCTGCCAAACGACGCCATGCCGCCGCAAAAAAGGCACTGGCGTCGGTGGGCCTGGCGGGCTGGGAGCACCATACCCCGGCCGAACTCTCGGGCGGTCAACAGCAGCGCGTGGCGATTGCCCGCGCGCTCGTGACCGAACCCGCCGTGTTGCTTGCGGACGAGCCTACCGGCAACCTCGACACCCAGCGCAGCCGCGAAATCATGCAACTGTTGTGGCAGCTCAATGTGGATCACGGCATCACCGTGTTGATGGTCACACACGAAGCCGACATGGCGGCCTATGCCAAACGCATCGTGCATTTTGTCGATGGTGTGGTCGACAACGACCGTCGAAACCTGCACCCCGCGGGACTTGACCCGGCAGTTATGCAACAAATGACAACGGAGATGAACTGATGTGGCTCAGTACCCTGCTGCTGGCCATGCGCTCGATCCGGCGCAACCTGCTGCGCTCGTTCCTGACCATCCTGGGCATCGTGATTGGTGTCAGCGCTGTGATCACCATGGTCACTGTGGGCAACGGTGCCACACTCGCCATTCAGAACCAGATCTCGGGCCTGGGCACCAACCTGCTGCAGGTGCGCCCGGGACAACGCATGATGGGTGGTGGTGGCGGTGCGCCGCCTTTCAAGGAAGCCGATGCCGAAGCCATTGCCAGCCAGATCGGCGGTATCGCTGCGGTGGCACCCGAAGCGCGCAGCGCTGCGGTGCTGGTGCTTGACGGGCGCAACTGGAACAGCAGCATCATCGGCAGCACCCAGCAGTGGCTGTTTACCGGCAACTGGAAACTGGCCGACGGTCGCAGTTTCAACGACGACGAGCAACTGGCTGGCGCGGGTGTTTGCCTGATTGGTGAAACCGTGCGTCGCGAATTGTTCGGCAACCGGGTGGCAGTCGGCACCTCCATGCGCGTCAAGCAGATCACATGCGAGGTGATTGGCGTGCTGGCAGCCAAGGGCCAGGGCGCTTTTGGCAACGATCAGGACGACGTGGTCATGATGCCCCTGCACACGCTGCAGCGGCGCATCACCGGCAACACCCGTGTCAACACATTGCTGGTGTCGATGCAGGATGGCGCCGACCCGGAGCGCGTCAAGGCCGGCATCACAGACCTGCTGCGCGAGCGGCGCAAGCTGGCCCAGAATGACGAAGACAATTTCAATGTGCTGGACACCAAGCAACTCGGTGAAACCCTGTCGGGTACGACCAAGGTCATGACCATGCTGCTGGGCGCCGTGGCGGCGGTGAGCTTGCTGGTGGGTGGCATCGGCATCATGAACATCATGCTGGTGAGCGTGACCGAGCGCACCCGCGAGATCGGCCTGCGCCTGGCCATTGGTGCACTGGAGCATGAAGTGCTGCTGCAGTTTTTGATAGAAGCCGTGGTCCTGGCTGCACTCGGCGGAGTGATCGGCATCGTGCTGGCCACCGGGGCCTCCATTGGCCTGTCGCAATTCATGGACGTGCCGTTTGTTTTCAACCCGGGCGTGAACCTGATCTCGTTCGTGTTCTCGGCAGGTATCGGCGTGTTATTTGGCTACTTCCCGGCACGCCGGGCGGCGCGGCTGGACCCGATTGAGGCACTGCGGCACGAGTAGTTACAGACAGACATCAAGACGGGCTCTTTCCTCAACTTCTTCATAGAGACACTTGAAAAGTATTGATCATGTTTTCAGGTCGTTCTGTGCCAAAAAAATGGGGCCGTTTCTTCATCGGTCTCGCCAGTTTGACGTTTTTACATCTGACAACCCAGGCGCAAGTATTTGCCATAGCGCCGCTGGAAACTGGTTTCTTCAGTTCGTCAAAGCCGACGATGACTTTGCTATTTGCCAATCCAAAAGCCAAGGCAACACTTGTTTTCATTCCCGGCGGAGAAGCGCACAGGGGGCTAACGCCAGAAACTAGCGATGTGCGCAACCCCTTTGACCGCATGCTCAAGAGTCTGGCAGACCCGAGCATCACAGCTGGCAACTTTAATGTTGTTTTCTTTGACAGTCCCTCGCCGATGGTGGACACCACCATGTTTCCGGTGTCCCGAACTCGTCCAGACCATCTGTCACGTATTCACAGTACAGTTCAATTTTTTTACGAAAAACTTCAAAAACCTGTTTGGCTGATGGGACACAGTCGCGGCGGAACCAGCGTCACGGAATACTACAAGTACCTGCAAAACAAGGGGCAGGCATCGCTGGTTTCCGGATTGATCTACAGCGCGGGTAGCGACGGATCATCTTTAGGAGACAAGACGCCGATACCCGTTTTACTACTTCTTCATGAAAAGGATGGCTGCCGAACTCCGGCGGCAACCCAGAAGATTTTCGACGACCTTCGAGAACAAGGTAATGACAAAACGGCTTTCTCCATCATCAAGACCGGCATCTCGGCGGCGGGGGATCCATGTCGCTCCGGATATCACATGTACCTTGGCGCCCAAGAAGAAGTGACCGGGATCATCGATAGCTTTGTCGCGCAGCACATTCAGGATTAAGGTGCCGCACAGCGGAGGACCCGATCAAGGCGCTTTCGCACGCGTGAGCTCGTTTCCTGATCTCCAAATCCTGGAATTTTCATCCGGTCAGGGCGTGCGTTTCTTCTGGGGCAAGGACTCGTGCGGCCCTGCCTGTTCCCGATAGTGCTGCCGTACCAGAGGCTCATGTGGCTGATACCGGTAATGCTGGTTGTGAAGAGGCCGCTGCTGTTCCGCGTCCGGATACCGTTCCCCTGAATAGGGTCGCTGGTAAGACGGCAGTGGTGCGGGCGCGGGAACAAGGTGCCGGTCCCATTTGTCCCATCCGCGGCGCTGCTGCTCCCACTCATGGCCCCAGTGTTCACCCCAGCGCGGCGGCGCATCGGGTCGCCAACCGTAAAAGAATGGCGGTGGCGCACGGTAATAACGCACCGGAATTCGCAGAATGAAATACGGCACAAACTCCGGTGCCACCAGCCCCCAAGGCCCGTTGTACCAGGAGCTCATGTACCAGTTGTCACCCTGATAAACCCAATACATGCCGTCGTAAAAGAAAAAGTTCCAGTTCAGCCGCGGCGC
>JBEGLK010000081.1:0-7664 GCA_041183605.1 Pseudomonadota bacterium | reverse complement strand
GGCCGTCAGCAAACTGTGTGCGCCCAGCGGGCGGGTCGAAGCCGCGCTGCTGCAGCAACACCAGCGCGCCCTGCACGGGCTGGCCTGGATTGCCACCACGGTCGAGGCGATTCAATGCGCCGCGCAATGGGGCGAGCGCCTGCAGCAAAACGGCCTGTTCAGTCAGGGCGAGGAACTCGTGCTGACCATCGGCATTGGCGAGTACCTGGCACAACTGCTGGGAGGCGTGCCGATGTCGCAAAACGAAATCTTCCGCCCGGCCGAACTCAAACTCGAGACCGCGGCCACGGCACTGCAAAACAACAGCAGCGTGCGCTGGTTCATGGCACAAGGCGCATTGCCCGAGACACGCAGCGCGCTGATTGCACATTTGCGCGCGGGTCGCGACCTCGCAGAAACGGCATTTGATGAGGACCTGGACGTGATCCGTGACCAGTTCCGCCGTTTTGCTGCCAAGGAAATCACGCCTTACGCCCATGCCTGGCACCTGGCCGATGAGCTGGTGCCGGATTCTCTGGTCGCTGCACTTGCCGAACTGGGTGTTTTTGGTGTGAGTGTGCCAACAGAGTTTGGTGGCATGGGCCTGGGCAAACGCGCCATGTGCATCGTGACCGAAGAATTGAGCCGTGCCTGGATTGCGGCCGGCTCACTGGGTACGCGCAACGAAATTGCCGGCGAGCTCATCATGGGCGCCGGCACCGACGAACAAAAGGCTTATTGGCTGCCCAAGATCGCCTCGGGCGAGGTGTTGCCGACGGCGGTGTTCACCGAGCCCGATACCGGCTCCGACCTGGCTTCGCTGCGCACACGCGCCACACCGCTCCCCAACGGCGGCTGGCGCATCGACGGCAACAAGACCTGGATCACCCATGCAGCACGCAGCGACTTGATGACCCTGCTGGTGCGCACCGAACCCGGCAGCACCGACCACGACGGCCTCAGCATGATGCTGGCCGCCAAGCCGCGCGGCACCCGCGAGCAGCCCTTCCCGGCCAAAGGCATGAGTGGTGGCGAGATCCACGTGCTCGGTTACCGCGGCATGCGCGAGTACGAAATCGCCTTTGACGGCTTCGAAACCGGCCCGGACACGGTGCTTGGTGGCAAGCGCGGCCAGGGTTTTCGCCAGCTCATGCAGACCTTCGAGGCGGCCCGCATCCAGACCGCAGCGCGTGCCATCGGTGTCGGCTGGCGTGCCTTCGACCTGGCCTGGCGCTACGCCAGCGATCGCAAACAGTTCGGCAAATCAATCATCGAGTTCCCGCGCGTCTCTGACAAACTCGCGATGATGGTGGCAGAGACCGTGCTGGCACGCGAACTCACCCATTTCGCCGCCGACGAAAAGGAAAAAGGCCACCGTTGCGACATCGAGGCCGGCATGGCCAAACTGCTGGCGGCGCGCGTGGCCTGGAGCAATGCCGATACCGGGCTGCAAATCCACGGTGGCAACGGTTATGCACTGGAATACGAAATCAGCCGTGTCTTGTGTGACGCCCGCATCCTCAACATCTTCGAGGGCGCGGCCGAGATCCAGGCCCAGGTGATTGGACGCGGCCTGCTGGCGCGGGTAAAGTGAAGGGTCGGACACGTTTCTGAATGAACGTGCCGTGAATTATTTGAAAAATTGAGGAGCAGGCCATGAACCTAATCGAACAACTGGCGACCTTTGCCACCAACACAAGCTTCAACACACTGCCAGCCAACGTGATCGAGGAATGCAAGCGCGACATTCTTGATTCGATCGGTTGCGCCCTGGCGGCGCGTGGCCAATCCAAGGCGGACAAGGGCATCGCCTGCGGCGTCAGCATCGGGGGTACCAGCGGCCCGGCCACCATCATCGGCACGGGCCAGCGTTCCAGCATTTTTGGCGCCGCCTTCGCCAACGGCGAACTGATCAGCACACTCGATGCCGACTCCGTACTGGTGCCGGGGCACGTCAGCCCCTACGTGTTGCCGGGCGCTTTTGCAGTCAGCGAGTCCTTGCAGCGCAGCGGCCGGGACCTGATTGCCGCCGTCGCGGTGTCGCACGAAATGTCTTACCGCTTTGGTGTCACCATGAACGGCACGCGTGAATACCGCGACGGCAAGGCGGCCACCGCCGCCGTGGTGGGCTACAGCGCCACGATCTTCGGCGCCGCCGCCTCTGCGTCCAAGCTCAAGGGCCTGTCAACGGCGCAGATCGCCAATGCGCTGGCCCTTGCCGCGGCTATCTCGCCGGTCAACGCCCACGGCGCCTGGTTGCGCCACGCGCCCCCTTCAACCATCAAGTACCTGCTGGCCGGCGGCCTCGCGCAATCGGCGCTGACTGCGGCCGAACTGGCCGAGCAAGGCCACCGCGGCGATCTGCAGTTGCTCGACGATGCCGAGTTTGGTTATCCACGTTTCATTGGTACCACCCTCTGGGAAACACAGAAGCTGACGGCTGGCTTGGGTACCGACTGGAACTTCCCGAAGTACCAGATGTACAAGCCCTACCCGCACTGCCGGGTCATGCACGCGCCGCTGGACATCCTGATCCATCTGGTCAAAAAACACGATCTGCGGGTCGAGGAGATTGAGTCCATCACCGCGTACGGTGAAGGCTGGGCTTACGTGTTGCCGAGCTTCGTGTTCCGTGAAATCCGCGAGCCGCAGGACGCGCAGTTCAGCTTCGCGCACGGGCTGGCCGTCGCCGCCCATCGCATACCGCCCGGCCCGGGCTGGCAAGACCCGAAGGTGGTCTTCGATCCGTCTGTCATGAACCTGATGGCCAAGGTGAGGCTGGAAGTGCATCCCGACTCCGCCAACGCGCATGCCCAGAATCCGTCAAGCCGCCCTTCACGCGTCGAGATCAAGGCGCGTGGCCAGGTCTTTACCGAGGACCGCATGTTCCCCAAGGGCACACCCTCTTCCGATCCCAGCAGCTTCATGAGCACCGACGAACTGGCGGCCAAGTTCCGCAACTTCACCGATGGCCTGGTACCTGCAGCAACGGCCGACACGATCATCGATTCGGTGCGTCACCTGGAACAGGTGGAGGATTTCGGCACCGTGATGCGCCAACTGGTCTGGGGCTGAGCCCGGCGGGGCATCAGCCCCGCTTGCATGCCTAGACTCTGAGCAGGCGCATCACAGAACTGAAGTCCTTGACATGCTCAAGGTCGAGCAAGGCGTCCAATACCTGGTCGGTCGCGCCGAGGCTGAGCACACCCTCGGCGTTGCCGCGGAACTTGGCCACCAACTCCTCGGTGGTCATGTAGGTACTTGGGTCGGGTGACGGCACGCCCTTGGGGAAGCTGGCTTCGGCCACAAAGGTTTGGCCGCGCGCCTTGACCTCAATGCGCGAGGGCCGGCTTGACGGATGCTCCTTCAAGGCTTTTTCGTAGTCCGGATGAATGGCAAAGCTGACCTTGGACATCAGCGCCAGCACCGACGGGTCATACACTGCCTTCGGGTCCTGCCAGGCTTTGCCGATCGGGAAGCGGTGTGCGCCAAGCGACAGGCCGTGGGCAATGCTGAACTGGCCGTCCTGGGTATGCTCGATCCGGTTGTTGAGCCAGATCGGCTGCATGACGAAACCTTCGACCAGCGCGTGGATGCCTTCGATCTCATGGGGCTTGATGTCGTTTTTCTCAAGCATGGCAATCATGCAATCCAGCAAGGGGTGAAGGATGCGGCAGTGCGGATAGGGCTTGAAAGCACTCTCTGCCGTAAAACGCCAGTCTTGACCAATGCCCGCCAGGATGCAGTCTGGTTCCCATCGTGTGGTGCCGATGAAACGCGGAAAGCCATAGTCAGGGTCATCGAGTGTTTGCAGGTCGCCGCGGTGTCCCATCTCACCCATGTGGGCGGCCGTCAAGGCCGTCTGCGCCAGCACACCCGCCATCAGGTATTTGATGGTTGTGCTCGGCACGTGCTGGGTCCAGGCGCGGTGCGAGTTGACCGGCGCGATGCTGCCGGCAATGCCCAGTGCATGGGCCGTGCGTTCCGCCGAGAGGCCCTTGAGCCGCACGATGGCGGCGGTGGCGCCAAACACGGTGCTGCTGTAGCCATAGACCTTGGGCGGTGTCACCTTGCCGTCCTTGACGTCACGCAGGTAGTCGGTCGCCTTGCCAAGGCGGAACGACATTTCGTGCGAGATCGCCACCACATTCAGCAACTCTTTGCCGGCAAGCCCTTGCGCTTCAGCGATGGCCATGGCCCCAGGCAAAACATAGGGCGAGACGTGTCCGGGCGGCAGGATCGCATCAAAATCAAGCGCACTGATCAGTTCGCCATTGGCGAAAGCGGCGCCGAACACCGAGGTTCGGTCGGCGGTGCCGATGATGGTGGAAGGTCCGTTCGCGCCGCCGATCAGCCGTCCGTAGTCGATGCCAATTTTTCCCTTGGGATCATTGACGCTCCCCAGCGCGCAACCGATCGAGTCGAGCAGGATGCGCTTGCTCTCGTTGACGACCTCGGCAGGGAGTTGCTCGAACTGGGTCCCAGCTGTGAATTTGCCCAGGTTTTCGATGATGGTTGCTGACATAGGTGTCTCCTGAAAGGTCTGGTTCAGTTTAACAATGCTTGCACCGAATTTAACTGCCGGTCCCACAGTTCACGCTTGCGCAGTTGTGGACAAAGCTCAGTTCAATCAACCTCATCAAATGAATTCCGCCAATGTACGGAACAAGTGATTGCACCCATCGCCAAGTCACAAGCTGAACGTGAGAATTCGCTTTAACAGTTGCGAATCATGGTGCCTGAAGCCTAGCGCCCCATGAACACCGGCGTGCGCCGCTCCGTCATGGCCTTGACACCTTCCTGGAAGTCCTCGGTGGCGAAGTGCAGGCGCTGTTCGGCCAGCTCGCGCTGGTTGACTTCGCGCACGGCCTCGGCCAGTCCGGCGCGCAGGGTTTGCCGGGTGCTCTGCACCGCCAAGGGCGCAGATTCGGCGATGCCCGCGGCAAAGGCCTGCGCGGTGGCCAGCAAGGCATCCTTGGGGGCCAGTTCATCGGCCAGCCCCATGGCCACAGCTTCCTCCCCGCCCAACCTTCGGCCGGTGTACATCAGCGCCGCCGCTTTCTGCACGCCCACCAGGCGCGGTAGCGTGTAACTGATGCCGAAGCCGGGATGGAAACCCAGGCGGTTGAAATTGAAAGCAAAGCGGCTGTCAACGGTGACAACGCGGAAGTCCGCCACCAGCGCCAGTCCTGCGCCGGCGCCCACTGCGGCGCCCTGAACGGCGGCAACGATGGGCTTGCGCGTCGTGAACAAGCGCATGGCTGTCGCGTAGAGCCCGGCGGCGACGTCTCCGGTGTCCTTGTTGGCGGTATCGCTGCTGCTGTCTTCGCCCACGGCACCCGAGAAGTCCACACCCGCGCAGAAGTTCTTGCCCTCGGACGTCAGCACAACGCAACGGCAGTTACTGTCTGCATCCAGCGCCTCCAATGTCTGCAGCAGCTCGCGAATCAGCGACGGGTTGGCGAAGTTGTGTGGTGGCCGGTTGAAGACGACGGTGGCGACGTGGCCACTGTGGGTGGTGCGGATAAAGGAAGTCACGCTCATAGAATTTACCTTGATTAGTTGATTGCCCATCCGCAACTGTAGCCGCAATAACCATGCGTCCGAATTTTGCTTCGAAACTCCCGCCAGTCTCGTCGTGAACAGAAAACGGAGTTCAGTGCGGGTTCAACGCTTCACGTTTGCGCAGTTGCTGCGCAAACGTCAGTCCAATCAGCGACAGGGCGACGCCGGGAATGGCAAACCCCCAGGTCGGCCCCCAGTGCACAAAAATTTGCGCTGCCAGGATGACACCCACACTCTGCCCGATGAACAGGAAGCAGGCAAATACAGTTACCCCCATGCCGCGTGATTTCACCGACAACTGGGTGGCACTGAATTGCATGGTGTTGTGCAGCGTGTAAAAACCAAAACCGGCAAACAAACACCCACCAATGGCCCAGGCCCAATGCGGCATCCAGACCAGCATCGCATAACCCAGCGCCAGCAGGACACCACCGGTTCTGGCCTGAACCACCGGCGTGATGCGCCGCAACAGCAGCGGCGCAACGCGACTAAAAGCCAGACCACCCAGACCAAATAGCGCCAACACGCCGCCACCATAGGAGGGTTGCATGTCGAACTGGTTGTGCAACACGGTCGGCAAAAACGCCAGGAAGCCGAAGGTGAACAAGGCTTCCAGGAACACGCCTCCCAGCACCACCTGCGCCCATGGCGTGCGCAGCATTTCGGCGAGTTGCTGCCGGTAAGGCAAAGATTCAGCTGGCGCCACCGGCGCAGGTCCCGACGCCTGGACGCGGCGCCACAAAATGATGGCCACCGTGGCGTACAGCGGCACAAAGACCAGGAAGGTCGCGCGCCAGTTCAACATCTGGGTCAGAAAGCCGCCGGCCCAGGCGCCCAGCATGATGCCGCTCACGGTGGCACTGCTGTAACGTGCCAGCACCACCTGACGCTGTGCCATCGGCACGGTGTCGCCGATCCAGGCCAGCGCCAGCGGAACGATGGCAGCGGCACTGGCCCCAATCGCGATCCGCGCCAGTGTCAGCGCCTGCAGCGTGGGCGCCGCGGCTGCCGCCAGCGAGGCCAGGCCACAACAAGCGGTGGCAATGGCGATGACACGGGGCTTGCCATAACGGTCGCCCAAGGGACCATAAACCAGTTGCATCAGGCCATAAGCGACCGCGAATGCCGAGATGACAATGGACGCCTCTTTGATCGAGACGGAAAAGGCCTGCACCAGCGCGGGCAACATGGCATCACAAAGCCGGGTCGTGATGACCCCGGAAAAGCCGGCCACGGACAGCAGCGTCAGCATCTGGCGGGTAGCCATCCCGTCAGCGGAGGGCAAACTCAGCCTCGGTTTTTGTCCAGCCATGTCACCAGACGTTGGATACCTTCCTCGATGGACACCTGCGGCTCCCAGCCAATCAATTCCTTGGCCCGCTCGCGACTGTAGCCCTGCTTGGTTTGCTGGGGCATCACGAGTTTGGTCGGATCGGTGTAATAGGTGGGCTTGAGGTCGGACTGGCAGGCCTTGAGCACGAGTTCGACCACGCGGTTCTGCGAGGTGTCGACGCCCGAGGCGATGTTCATGCCGGCACCCGAGGCCGCGCTTTCCATGGCCATCAGATTGGCGCGCGCCACATCACCGGCGTAGATGTAGTCCTGCACCTGGGTGCCGTCACGCTCGATCACCGGTGCCTTGCCAGCCCGTATGCTCTCGTAAGCCTCGACCATCTGCGACACGGCGCTGGCGCGCTTGTGCTGCTGCTCGCCGTAAATGGCGGCATAGCGCAGAGACAGCGAGTCGAGCCCGTATTTCTGTTTGTAGAGCAAAGCCAGGCCTTCGCCCATGATCTTGGAAGCGCAATAAAGAATCAAGGCAGGAGGCATGCCGGCCCAGCGCAAGGGTGAGTCATCGCTGTTGGGCTCGTCGCCGAGCGCGCCGTAGACACCGACCGACGAGCTCATGACCACTTTTTTCACGCGCTGGTAACGCGCGGCTTCCAAAATGTTTTGCGCACCGCGCACGTTGACGTCGATGCCGAGCCAGGGGTTGGCCGCCATCGGCATGCCCAGGAAACCGGCCACGCCAAACACGCCGTCGGCATCGGTCATCGGGTCGTAGAGCTCGTTCAGACGCAGCGCATCACCACGTATGAAGGTGCAACGTTTGTCCGCCA
>JBEGLK010000080.1:0-13969 GCA_041183605.1 Pseudomonadota bacterium | reverse complement strand
TGAAAATGGTCAGCGCTCCGAAGACAATGGCTACGACTGCCAGGATGCTGATGCGACGCGGCGTGTTCATTTCGTGTCCTTTCAAGGTTTTTCCCGAATCAGGATCTTTATCGTAGCGCCAACGCCGTCAAACAGCATTTCTTAAATTACCATTGCGCCCGGCTTTGACGCACCTTGACATGCGTCAACCGTATCAACACTTATAGAAAAGAAAGCTCTTCATGCTTATGACTTCACGCCGGTTTGCGGTGCGGGCGGTGCTTGCCTGCGCCATTTTTGGTATCGCTGGCCAGACTCTGGCACAGCAGGTCTTCAAGATCACCGCCATCCCTGATGAATCTCCCACCGAGTTGGCACGCAAGGCCGCACCCCTGGTGACTTACCTGACGCAAAAACTTGGCATGAAAGTGGAATTCACGCCGGTTTCCGACTACGCCGCTGCGGTTGAAACGCTTGTGAACAAACAGGTCGACATGGCCTGGTTTGGAGGGTTCACCTTTGTCCAGGCCAACGTGCGCTCGGCAGGCAAGGTGGTGCCGCTGGTGCAGCGTGAGGAGGACGCCCAATTCAAATCGGTTTTCATTACCTCGCAGCCTGACATCAAGACACTGGCCGACCTCAAGGGCAAAACCCTCAGCTTTGGTTCAGCTTCCAGCACTTCCGGCCACCTGATGCCGCGCAACTATCTGTTGGAGGCCAAGATCAATCCTGATACCGACCTCAAGCGCGTGGCTTTCTCGGGCGCGCACGATGCCACCATTGCCGCTGTGGCGGCTGGCAAGGTGGACGCCGGTGCCTTGAACATCTCGGTCTGGGACAAGTTCGTTACTGACAAAAAAGTCGACACCACCAAGGTCCGGGTGTTTTACACCACACCGGCTTATTTCGACTACAACTGGACCGTGCATGCCGACATGGCGCCAGCCTTGCGGACCAAGCTCACACAAGCTTTTCTCGACCTGAACAGCAGCACACCTGAAGGCAAGGCCGTGTTGGAATTGCAACGCGCCACCCGCTTCATTCCGACCCAGGCTGCCAATTACAAGGGGATTGAAGCGGCAGCACGCAGCGCCGGCTTGCTGAAGTAATCAGCCAGTTATTGCGATGCAAATCACCTTGCAAGAGTGCTCGGCGAGGCACCCGGCAGCGCCTGCCGTGACGGCGCCAGCGCTCAAGACCATCCACCTGACGCTGTCGCAAGGAGAACAGGTCGCCGTCATCGGCCCTTCGGGCGCGGGAAAGACCACGCTGTTACATCTGATCGCTTGTGCACTCAAGCCGACGGCCGGCCAACTGTTGCTGGATGGGCGCGACCCGTGGTTGTTGCCCACTGCAGATTTGCAAGCCCTGCGCGGTCAACTGTGCCTGGCGCCCCAGGTGCCGCCGCTGCCACCGCGACAGCGGGTCATTACGGCCGTGCTGGCTGGTCTGCTGCCAGGCATGACCCTGTGGGAAAGCCTGAGCAATTTGCTTTACCCAAGGCAGATTGAACTGGCCGAAGCGGCGCTTGCCCGCTTTGATCTGGCTGAAAAACTGTTCGAACGCGTCGACCGGCTCTCGGGTGGAGAGCGCCAACGTGTCGGACTGGCACGCCTGGTCGTGGCCAACGCACGGCTAATGCTCGTCGACGAGCCTTTGTCGGCGCTCGACCCGGAGCGGGCGCGCCAGGCCTGCGCCTCGATCACCGCAGTGGCGCGTGAGCAGCAGGCCACCTTGGTCGCCACCTTGCACCATGTCGAGATGGCGCTGCAGTATTTCCCGCGCATCGTGGGACTGCGCGACGGTGAAGTGGTGTTCGATCTGCCCACCGCAGAAGTCAGTGTCCAGCGCCTGACTGATTTGTATGCGCGTCATCTGGATGAGTTGACCGGGCCTGTCGCACGGCTTGAGTTGCCAACCGCCAGCGCACTGGCCGCGCCCATGATCTGCCGCTGAAATGATGACCCTGCGCACTTTGCCTGCACCAAGACGCGACCCAGCCTGGCTTGGCCGACTCTTTCTTCTGCTGGCCACCGGGGTGCTGGTCTGGCCTTTGCTGGTACTCACTGAATTCAGGCCCTGGACCCTGCTGAGTGAACAGAGCTTGCGACCGACGCTGCATTTTCTCGGAGGCTTTTTTCCGCCCAGGCTGGAGCCGGAGTTTTTGTTGTTGGTAGCGCGCGAGACTTGGCGCACCGTTGCTATCGCCACGGCGGGCATTGTGCTGGCGCTGGGCTGGGCCATCCCCTTGGCCTTGATCGCGGCGCGTCCACTTTCCATCACTGCCTTGTCGGGTCGCATGGCCTGGGTGCCCGCGGTCATTCGCCAAGCGGTTCGCTGGCTGATGATCTTGCTCAGAAGTGTTCCCGAACTGATCTGGGCGCTGATTTTTGTTCGTGTTGTGGGTTTGGGTCCAGCATCCGGCGTGCTCGCAATTGCGCTCACCTATGCCGGCATGTTGGGCAAGGTTTACACCGAGATTCTGGAATCCAGCGATGCACAAGCCACCCAAAATCTGCTGCGCAACGGCAGCAGCCGGCTGCAGGCCTTTTTCTACGGCTTGTTGCCCCAAAGCGCCAACGAGCTCACCAGCTACACGGTCTACCGCTGGGAATGTGCCCTGCGTTCGTCTGCGGTGCTGGGTTTTGTGGGGGCCGGCGGGTTGGGCCAACAAATGGATGCGTCGATGAAAATGTTCAATGGCAGTGAGGTCGCCACCATGTTGCTGGTGTTCATGGCGCTGGTCTGGCTGGCTGACAGGGCCAGTGGTTTGCTGCGAAAGGCCATGGCATGAGCGCGGTAGCCCCACCATCGCTGTGGCACTGGCGTTGCAAGGCGTGCTGGCTCGTCCTCGGACTTTTTGTACTGGTGCTGGCCAGCTTCGCTTCGCTGGATTTGCAGTGGGGCAAGTTTTTGTCGACCGACGCGCTGGCGTCTATGTGGCGTTTTGTCAGTGAACTGTTGGTGCCGCAAACTGCACCGGCGTTTCTGTACAAGGTGTTTTGGGCCAGCCTGGAGACGCTGGCCATGTCGGCGCTCGGCACGGCGCTGGCGGCCATGGCCGGTTTGGCGCTGGCACTGCCTGCGGGCAGGACCTACCCCGGTGACGCAGCGCGCTGGCGCGGGCCGACCCGCTTGCTGCTCAATGCGCTGCGCAGCATTCCCGAGCTGGTTTGGGCGGCGCTGCTGTTGATTTCTGCTGGCCTGGGGCCGATGGCGGGCACGCTGGCTCTTGCGTTGCACACCACGGGTGTGCTGGGTCGCCTGTTTGCCGAGAGTTTCGAGAACCAGTCGACCGGCCCGGCTGATGCGCTGCGCGTGCGCGGCGTTTCCAGTGCCAAGGTATTCTGGTACGCCGATTTGCCCCAGGCCTTGCCCCAACTGGTGAGTTACGCGCTCTACCGCTGGGAAAACAACATTCGCGCCGCAGCCGTTCTGGGCGTGGTCGGGGCGGGCGGTCTGGGCCAAATGCTGGCCTTTCACATTGGCTTGTTCCAGATGATGGAAACCAGCACGGTACTGATCGCCATGATGGCCTTGGTGGCGGCTGTTGATGGCCTGAGTTACTTCAGCCGCTGGGCCATGCAGCGCTAGTTTGACAAAGTGCGTCATCGCGACCGCGGTGTTGGTCCAAGGTTCCGGGCCCGCAGTCGCCGAGGTCAGTGAGGCGGCTACTCAGCTGCCCTATTTGATGGCACTTGCCTTTACAATACTTTTGTATTCACTTATGTAAGCTTGACCTGATGCTTTCACACTCCGGGCATCAACAACAACTTAAGGATTTACATCATGTCCACCCATCTTGCCAACAGCCTGAAAGCCATCAGTCTGGTCGTTGCCGTTTCTTGTTATGGTGTAACGGCACGTGCGGCTGATCCGGTCACCGACCTCATGCAGGCCGCCAATGCACCTTACCGCATGGCCTTGTATCAAACGAACAGCAAGGACCCGGGCGAAGCCAAGCGGGCGCTGTTGCAGGCGCAACAGGCCTGGAACACGCTGAGCACCCGGTTTGTTGCCAAACCCGCTGCGCCCTATGACCGCGACGAAGCCTTTGCTGCATCGGTTGGTGAAGTGAGCAAAGTTTATGACCAGGCCCTGAAAGAGGTCGAGGCGGGCCAGCTCGAGACCGCACACAACACGCTGGAGCGGGTGCGCGACATCATGGCCGAGATGCGTCAGCGCAACAATGTGGTCGTCTTCAGCGACCACATGAACGCCTACCACAGCCAGATGGAAGTGATCATGTTGCACGGCAACGAGATTCTGGCCCAGCCCAAGGGCATGTTGCTGTTGACGGCACAAGCGGGTGCGCTCACTTATCTGACCAAACAGCTCGAAGCGCAGGCTCCCGCCGACCTTGCCAAAAATGCCGAGTTCAACAGCTTGCTCAAGGCGGTGAACCAATCGGTGGTGAACCTGGAGACTGCCTTGCTGAGTCAGGACTTGGCCGCAGTCAAGGAGGCGGTGGGCAAATTGAAAGGCCCTTACAGCAAATTGTTTGCCAAATTCGGTTGATTTTCAAAAACAAGGAGTGTTATGAGTACCTTTGATTCCGTTGGCCTGATGAAGAGCATCAATGAAAACCTCGGGCCGTTTCGCAAGTCGCAAAGTGAGGCCATGCAGGGGTTTGCACAGTTGGCCAAGGCCTCCATGGCCGAGGGTCTGGTCAGCGCCAAACACAAGGAGCTGATTGCGCTGGCCATCGGCATCACGCAGCACTGCGCTGGTTGCATCGCCTTTCACGTCAAGGCCTTGCACCGCCTGGGATGCACCCGCGGCGAGCTCGAAGAAGCGCTGGCGGTCTGTGTCTACATGGGCGGTGGCCCCGGCTTGATGCTGGTGGCTGAGGCACTGGCCGCCTGGGACGCGATGGCCCTTTCCTGATACTTTGCGGGTCAGACCACTCGGGCCGCGACTTGCTCTGACCCCAACCGATCAGTCATTCAAGCGCATGCCCGCCAGCAACTGTGCCACGTTGTGTTGCATCATTTTGATGTAGCTTGAGCCCGGTTCAGCCGGGCCGGAAAGCGCGTCGGAGTAGAGTTTGCCGCCCACGGTGGTCCCGGCATCCTTGCTGAGTTGCGCCATCAGTTTTGGGTTGCTCATGTTCTCGATGAACACAGCCCTGATCTGCTCGCGCTTCATCTGGCGGATCAAACCAGCCACGTGCCTGGCGCTGGGCTCGGTGTCAGCATTCACGCCTTCGGGTGCCAGAAACCTGATCTGGTAATGCTCGGCAAAATAAGCAAAGGCGTCATGAGATGTGATCACCTTGCGTTTGGACAGGGGTATCGCGTCAAATTGCGCCTTGGCCTGGACGTCAAAATCTTTCAGGGCCTTGATATAAGTTGCTGCATTGGACTGGTACATGGTGGCACCACCCGGATCCACCTTGGACAGGCCCGCAGCGATATTCTGCACATACAGCACCACGTTGTCAGGATTTTGCCAAGCATGCGGATCGGCTTCATTGTGACCATGGTGCTTGTCTGAATCTGCCATCTGGCGCGGCTTGACGCCTCGGGACGCCACCACCATCTCGCCTTTGTAGGCCGCGGATTTTGCCAGCTTGTCGGCCCAAGGCTCAAAGTTGAGGCCATTGATGACAAACAGGCGGGCCTTCAGGATGGCTTTGGCATCGGCGGGTTTGGGCTCAAAACCGTGTGTGTCAGCGTTGGTTCCAACCAGAGTAGTCACCTGGACGCGGTCTGCCCCCACCACCTTCACCAGGTCGCCAAGGATGCTGAAGGAAGCCACGACCGGGACGGGCTCCGCCGCATGCCCGGGAAACATCATCAGACGCAGGGCGGCCAAGGCAGACAGCAGGAGGATCTTGAACATGTTGTGTGATACGGCTTGATGGGTGTGCTGGATCAGCCCACGCGGTGCGGTCGTTTGAGCACCTGTGGCAACCAGCCGCCAGGCGACGCCAGCAAGGACAGGCCGTAAAGCAGACCGGCGCAGCCAATGATGGTGGGGCCACTGGGGGTGTCAAAGTGGTAGGACAGCAGCAGCCCGACACTGCCAGCCAAAGTGGCTTGGGCGCTCGCATTGACCAGTTGTGCACCCAATGAGTCATGCCACAGCCTGGCTGACACTGCGGGCAGCATCATCAAACCCACGGCCATCAGGGTGCCGAGGGTCTGAAAACCCGCCACCAGATTGACCACCACCAGCATCAAAAAAGCCTGCTGCCAGACCCAGCCCCGCCGACCCCAGCCGCGCGCGGCGGCAGCGGCCAGAAATACCGGGTCAAAGCTTTCCAGCACCAGGCCGCGGTAAAGCGTTGCCAACGTCATCAAACTGACACTGTCGAGCTGGGTGCCCTGGCTCGACAGCAATGTCACACCCAGGGCCAGAGCCACCAGATAGATGGCGGCCAGGCTGGCGTCTTCTTTCAAGGCGGTAAAGCGACTGATGAAACCTGCCAGCCCGGCGGCCAACATGCCCGAAATCACACCCCCGGTGGCCATGGCGGTCAGCGACAGGCCCGAAAACATGAAACCGATCGCAACACCCGGCAACACGGCGTGGCTGATGGCATCGCCCAGCAGGCTCATGCGGCGCAAGGTCAAAAACACGCCCAGCGGCGCGGCGCTCATGGCCAGCGCCAGTGTGGCCACCAGTGCCCGGCGCATGAAGGCAAACTCGGCGAATGGCCCGACCACAAAATCCCACAGCGCCATCATCATGTGCTGACCTCATCGGTGTGGCAAATGTCGGCGCTGTCATCCCAGGCTTCAGCCAATGTGCGGGCGCGTCGCAGATTGGCTTCTGTCAATACCTCGACGGTATTGCCCCAAGCCACCAACTCACGCGCCAGCATCAGCGTCTGGTCAAAATGAGCACGTACCAGCTCGTCGTCATGCAGCACGGCGATCACGGTGCGGCCCTGATCGTGCCACTGCCGTATCAACGCCAGCAGCGCGGCCGTGGTGCGCGAGTCCACGGCGTTGAAGGGTTCATCAAGCAAAATCAGATCGGCGTCCTGCATCAGCAATCGCGCGAACAGGACGCGCTGGAATTGACCGCTCGACAGCGATCCCACCGACCGTTCCTCGAAACCCTCCAGCCCGACATGATGAATCGCTGCCTCAGCGCGGGCGAGCATCTCGGCGTTGATGCCGCCCCAGGCGCCCAGTGCACTCCAGCAACCCAGCAACACACAATCGCGCACCGGCATCGGAAAGCTGCGGTCGATCTCGGTGACCTGCGGCAGGTAGGCGATGCGTGTGCGCGGCGTGTTCACCTCAACCCGCCCGCCGGAGGTTTTCAGCAAGCCCATGATGCTCTTGAGCAATGTGCTCTTGCCAGATCCATTCGGACCCACCACGGCGGTCAGCGAGCCCCTCTGAAACTCGCCGCTGATGTGGTGCAGCGCCGGGTGCTGGCGGTAACTCACCGTCAGATTGTCAAGCCTTACCAAGGGGTTGCTCCCATGTTGGCCCAGGCTACTGCGAGCCACAGGGCAAGGACCAGTGGCAGGACAACCAAGACACGTCGCCAGGCAGGCCAGGCCAGCACGCTCAGACTTCTGGCCGGATGGCTGTGGTGGTCGTGGGTAGTCTCGTGATCGTGCGAGGGCTGTGGATCGGCGTTTGGCATGCGATGATGAGATGGTGAATTGCTGTAATAATGCAACTGAATTGCGGTAGAGTTTATCGCAACTCAATTGCAATAAGTCCCTCTGAAGAAAATTCATAAGTTGCCAGTTCGCCTGATGTCTGCCTCGCCATCACTCTTTGACCCGATTGACGCCTTGCTGTCGGCGCACGGCTTGCGCCGTACCGGCGCGGCGCGGCGTGTGCTGGGCTGGTTGCTGGCACACCCGGACACCAGTTACACCCATGCCCAGTTGCAATCGGCATTGCAAAATGACGATATCGAGACGGGGCAGGGCGATGCGGGTACAGGGCTGGATCGTGTCACGCTTTACCGTCTGATTGACCGCCTGACACAGGTGGGTCTGCTGCTGTGCCGTGTCGACGTGAACCGGGTGCGGCGTTATCAGGCCATGCCAGCCAGCGTGCACGCATTGCCACACTTTGAGTGCCAAAGTTGCCACCGCGACCAGTCATTGCAGGGGGCGCTGAAAGGCAATGCACAAGACCTTGAGGTGGCTGCGCAAAATGCATTGCAAGCGCTCAAGGTCTTGGGTTATCAAGGAATGAGCCTGGATCTGGCAGTACGCGGCGTTTGTGCCGACTGCGCCACAGCTTCACAGAGTACAAGGGTCAAACATTGATCCCAAGGTAGCAGTAGCTGCACTTTTGTTCAAAAATTTTGATGCAGGTCAGATTTGACCCATTCGGCTTGTCGCATAGTTCAGTTACGCCTTTTTTCAACTTGTGATTGATCTCTTAAGGACCCGCAGCATGAAAGCACTACAAGACCTTTTTTCCACCGACTACGGCATCATGAGCATCGTGGTGATTGCGGCGGTCATTGTGGGTTTGAGTGTCGCCTACGGCGTCTTGAAATCAAAAATGGCCGAAAGCGCTCAAAACGCAGACAAATAAGGCTGCCCATCATCCAGATTGGGGCTAGCAGCCCCATTCTTATCAGTGCACGATCACGGACAATCGGGTTTTGTCCCAAATGATTGTCTGTCGTGAATAACCCGGTTTTTTCCGCTCTCCTGCCCGTTGTTTTATTGATCGTGACCGGGGCTGTTGCGGGCCGTGCCGGCTGGATCAGGGGGGAAGCCATCAAGGACCTGTCCAATCTGGTGTTCATGGTGCTCACGCCAGCACTGTTGTTTCGCACCATGAGTACCGTGCATGTGGAACAACTCAACTTCAAGCCTGTGGCCATGTATTTTGCGGCCGTACTCATGCTTTTTTCGGGCATGCTTGTGTGGCGGGGAATGAGCCGGCGCGCGGCAGTGCTTGCACTGGCAGCCACTTTCAGCAACACCGTGATGATTGGTATTCCGCTGATCGGGCTGGCTTATGGACAGGCCGGTCTCGTGACACTTTTTACCCTGATTTCGGTGCACTCCCTGGTGCTTCTGACAGTCGCTACCGTTGTGCTGGAAATCGTGGCGGCCCGTGACGAGCGCGCCAGCGGGCAGGGTGCGCAAAGACACATGGCATTGACAGTGCTGGCTGCGGTCAAAAACGGCATCATTCACCCCGTGCCCTTACCCATCATTGTGGGATTGCTGTTTGCACAAACCGGCTTGACCCTGCCCGAGGTGGTTGACAAACCCCTGAACCTGCTTGGCAATGCCCTGGGACCCTTGGCACTGGTGCTGGTGGGTGTGACACTCATGCAGGTGCAGGTGGGCCCGCACCTTAAAAACGCCATTGGTATCAGCCTGCTCAAGAATCTGGCATTGCCGGCACTGGTGGCAGCTCTGGGCCTGGCGCTTGGTATGGAGGGCTTGCCTTTGACAGTGATGATAGTCACCGCCTCCTTGCCGACTGGTGCCAACGTGTTTTTGTTTGCGCAGCGTTACGAGGTTGCGCAAGATCTGGTGACGGCGAGCATGACCGTTTCAACCGGACTCGGGCTCGCAACGGTCACCTTGGTGATATCGCTGGTCGGGCTGATGGTTTAAGGCGCCAGCCGTTCCCGAACCCAATTCGCGCCACCGCTGTCTGACGTCGGACTCAAACGGTAATGCAGCCGGTCATGCAGGCGGCTTTTTCGTCCCTGCCAGAACTCCCAGTTGTCCGGCTTGAGCCGGAAACCACCCCAGTGTGGTGGTCGCGGCGGATTCAATAAGAACTGGGCACCGTACTTGGCCGCATTGGCCACCAGCAGTCCCCGCCCGGTGATGACCTGGCTTTGCGGGCTGGCCCAGGCGCCAATGCGCGAATCCAATGGCCGGCTTTGAAAATAGGCATCACTTTCCTCGTCACTGACCTTCTCCACCAAGCCCTCGATCCGCACCACGCGTTCCAGTTCGACCCAATGAAACTGCAAGGCGGCAAAAGGGTTGCCAGCCAGTTCCTGGCCCTTGCGGCTCTCATAGTTGGTGTACCAGGTGATGCCGCGTTCGTCGTAACCCTTGATCAGCACCACACGCGTGCTGGGCCGCAGGTTGCTGGCCACTGTGGCCACTGTCATGGCATTGGGTTCCAGCACCTTGGCATGGATCGCTTCGTGCAGCCACTGCTCAAACTGTTTCAGGGGGTCGCCGTGTGACGCTTCCTCGTTGAGTTCGGCGCGTTCGTAGCTTTTGCGGAGGTGGGCAATATGAGTCATGCCGGAAGTATAGGGAATTCGCTTGTTCAGGCCTCGTAGCCCAATTGGTAACCTGTTGGTAACTTTGAAGCACTCATGTTTTCCATTTAGCAGGTAAGATTACGTTTGTAATTTAGTTACCAATATTTGTAAAAATCATGAAACTTAACGGCACCGTGGCATTGATCACCGAGCGCATCATCCAGCGCAGTTTGCCAACCCGCTCCGCTTATCTGGCGCGGCTCGATGCGGCATTGCAGCGCCCACCGGGTGCCCAGCGCCTGGGTTGCGCCAACGTGGCACACGCGTTTGCAGCGCTTCCAGGCAATGACAAACTGCGCGTGGTGGCAGAAAAAGCGCCCAATATCGGCATCGTTACTGCGTATAACGACCTGTTGTCTGCCCATGCGCCACTGCAACATTACCCCGACCTGATCAAGGCCGAGGCGCGCAAGAACGGTGCCACGGCGCAGGTGGCAGGTGGTGTGCCGGCCATGTGTGACGGCGTCACGCAGGGCACGCCGGGCATGGAGTTGAGTCTTTTTTCACGCGATGTGATCGCCATGGCCACCGCCGTGTCGCTGAGTCACGATGTGTTCGCTGGTGCCCTGATGCTGGGTGTGTGCGACAAGATCGTGCCGGGTCTGCTGATCGGCGCGCTGCAATTTGGCCATCTGCCCACGGTTTTTGTGCCCGCCGGTCCCATGACCTCGGGCTTGTCCAACAATGACAAATCCAAAGTGCGCGAGCAGGCCGCCCAGGGCTTGGTTGGGCGTGCAGAACTTTTGGCTGCCGAATCGGCGGCCTATCACGGCGCCGGCACCTGTACCTTCTACGGCACTGCCAACAGCAACCAGATGCTGCTCGAAGCCATGGGCCTGCATGTGCCGGGCACTGCTTTCATCAACCCTGGTGCTGCCATGCGCGACGAGCTCACGCGTGAAGCCCTGCGCACCGTGCTGGGCAGGGCCGACTTCAAATGCCCGCCGATTGGCCGCGTGGTGGATGAACGCTGCATCGTCAACGCCATGGTCGCGCTGCTGGCCACCGGTGGGTCGACCAACCACCTGATCCATTGGGTGGCCGTGGCGCGCGCCGCGGGTATTGTGATCAACTGGGACGACTTCTCGGCCTTGTCCGATGTGGTGCCCTTGCTGAGCCGCGTCTATCCCAACGGCAGCGCCGACGTGAATCAGTTCCAGGCCGCTGGTGGCCCGGGGTATGTCATTCGTGAACTGCTTGACGGCGGTTTCATGCATGCCGATGTGTCGACCAACCGTCCCGGTGGTTTGCGTGAATACACCGGCATTCCGCGCGCCGCGGATGACGGCAGCCTGCAATGGGAAACTGCGGGCGCCAGCCAGGATGAATCGGTGGTGAGACCTGCCAGTCGTCCGTTCAGCGCCAGCGGTGGCCTCAAATTGCTGCAAGGCAACCTTGGCCGCAGCGTGATCAAAATTTCGGCGGTGCCTGACGACCGCCATGTGATTGAGGCGCCGTGTCGCGTCTTTGATTCGCAGGACGCCTTGCACCAGGCCTTTGCCGCCAACGAACTCAACCGTGACCTGATTTGTGTGGTGCGCTGGCAGGGTCCGCAGGCCAATGGCATGCCCGAATTACACAAGCTCACGCCGCCTTTGGCCGTGTTGCAGGGCAAGGGTTACCGGGTGGCGCTGGTCACCGACGGCCGCATGAGTGGGGCCTCAGGCAAAGTGCCTGCCGCCATTCACGTCTCACCAGAAGCAGCCGCAGGTGGTCCACTGGCGCGTGTGCGCGATGGTGATGTGATCCGCCTCGACGCCAATGCTGGCACACTGCAGGTATTGATCGGTGATGACGAATGGATGGCACGTGAGATCTTGCCCATGCCCCAGGCGCTGCGCCAGGCCAATGGCCTGGGCATGGGGCGCGAGCTCTTTGCCAGCATGCGCAGAAATGCACTGAGTGCAGAAGAGGGCGCTTGCAGCTGGCTGTAAGCACTGGCCTGGATGGCCAGCACTTCGCTCACCATCACTGTTTTATATTTTGTTGAAGGCTCACATGACAACTCAGACCTCCCTGACCGCCTTGCAGGTCATGCAAGATGCACCGGTGATTCCGGTGATTGTGCTTAACGACGTGGCGCATGCTGTGCCGATGGCGCGCGCCTTGCTGGCTGGCGGTATTCGCATGCTCGAAGTCACTCTGCGCACGCCGCAGGCGCTGGCCTGCATCGAAGCCATCGCCCGTGAAGTGCCGGAAGCGGTGGTTGGCGCCGGTACGGTGCGCAACCGTGCGGACGCTCAGGCGGCCGCCAATGCCGGGGCGCGTTTTGCGGTGAGTCCGGGCTACACCTCAGCCGTGGGCCAGGCCTGCCGTGATGCCGGCCTGGCTTTGCTGCCGGGTGTGGCCACGGGTGGCGAGATCATGGCGGCCTGTGAAGACGGTTTCAACGAACTCAAGTTTTTCCCCGCGGTTCAAGCCGGCGGTGTGGCCATGCTCAAGGCGTGGTCAGGTCCATTTTTTGACGTGAAGTTTTGCCCTACAGGCGGCATCACCCTGCAAAACGCCCCTGACTTTCTGGCCTTGAGCAATGTCGTGTGTGTGGGCGGCTCCTGGCTGGTCCCATCCATCGCAGCAGAGCAGGGCGACTGGGGGCGTGTCACACGCCTCGCTGCAGAAACCGCAAACTTGAGAAGTTTGGCGCGTTGATTCCCGTTATTTAACTGTATTGCGGGCGCTGTATCAATTCGATCTTGTAGCCATCCGGGTCGGTGACAAAGGCGATGACCGTGCTGCCACCCTTGACCGGGCCAGCCTCGCGAGTCACGTTGCCGCCCGCTTTGCGGATGGCTTCGCAAGCCGCATAGGCATCAGGCACGGCCAGCGCAATATGCCCGTAAGCTGTACCCAGTTCGTAGTGGTCCACGCCCCAGTTGTAGGTCAATTCCAGTTCGGCGTGCTCCGGATTGCTTCCGTAACCCACAAAGGCCAAGGTGTATTTGTATTCAGGGTTTTCCGAGGTACGCAACAGTGTCATGCCCAGCACCTGGGTATAGAAATCGATGGCGCGTTGCAGGTTGCCAACGCGCAGCATGGTGTGAAGCAGTCGCATGGTGTGGAGGTCCTCAGTTTCTAGGTGCCTGGGTTTTGCAGGCAATAATCGGGGCCGTCATTATGTTGCACGGAGTCCACATGGTTGAGGTCCAGTTCACCAAAGTCGTTTTATTTACGGATACCGACGGTTATGCCCGTTTCAAGGAAGAACCTTTAACCCTGACCGGGGAGCCGCGCGCTGCCCTGTCAGCCGTGTTGCCATCGGGTGGCTACCAGTTGCGCACGAGTCCCGTGGGCTTTCGCAGCACTTTCCATTGCACCACAGACCCGCAATGGGTGTTCATCCTTGGTGGGCAGATGGAAATCGGCTTGCAGGACGGCAGTTCACGCATTTTCAAGCCAGGAGAACATTTCTATTCCGCCGACCTGTTGCCACCGGGGCAGGAGTTCGATGCCAAACGCCATGGCCACTGGAGCCGCCAAGTGGGGCCGGAGCCCCTGCAAACCCTGTTTCTGCGCGGTTGAATCAGCGGCCGGCCTGACCGCGGCTACCGCTGGCGTTGCGTGGTCGGTTGCCGCCTGGTCGGCCAGAGCCACCACCAGGGCGACCACCGCCGCCGAAACCACCACCCGCGTTGCGGTTGCCGCCACCAAAACCGCCGCGACGCGGGCCGCGGTCGGTCATCATGTCCACGCTGGTGCGCATCGGATCGGGTTGGCCCCCTGTGCCAGAGCGTGAAGCGCCGGCACCGTTGTCAAC
>JBEGLK010000079.1:0-7708 GCA_041183605.1 Pseudomonadota bacterium | reverse complement strand
CTGGAGCCCAAGCCCGGTCGCCGCTTTATCGACGTGGAGCGCAACATCGTCGTGCCCGACGTGCTGGTGACCGCCGTGGGGCAAGGACCGATGGTGAAGTTTCAGGTGCGACTGAACCCCGATGTGATGCCGCGCCTGCGTGTGCATGACATTTATGCCAACGCCCTCAAGGGACACAAGGCCGGTGGCAACGATGCCGCCAACTTTGCCGCGTTACAACAACGCCTGCAGGAGGCGCGCTGGTTCATCAAAAACATCCAGCAGCGCTTTGACACCATCCTGCGCGTCAGCAGCGCCATCGTGGAGCGCCAAAAAAGCTTCTTTATCCATGGCGAGCTGGCCATGCGGCCGCTGGTGTTGCGTGAGATTGCCGACGAGTTGGGCCTGCATGAGTCCACCATCAGCCGCGTGACCACCGCCAAATACATGGCCACTCCTTTCGGAACCTTCGAGCTCAAGTACTTCTTTGGCTCCGGGCTCGGCACCGACTCGGGCGGCAACGCGTCAAGCACGGCGGTACGCGCCCTGATCAAACAATTTGTCGCGGCCGAAAGTCCGAAAAAGCCGCTGAGTGACAACCAGTTGTCCGAAATGCTCAAGGAGCAGGGCATTGACTGTGCCCGCCGGACTGTCGCCAAATACCGCGAAGGCCTGCGCATTGCGCCGGCGAGTTTAAGGAAAGATCTGTGAACCAACTTCAGCTTTTTCTCCCCTGCGCCGCCGGCGTCGAGGACTACCTGGCACCGGAGGTGCTGCGCATCACCGGCTTGCCACCGGGCTGCATCACCAAACAGCGGGGCGGCGTGGCGGTGCGCACGTCGCTGGAGCAGGCCATGCTGTTGAACCTGCACAGCCGCCTGGCCCAGCGCGTGCTGGTGCTGTTGAGTTACACCGAGTACCGTCACGAACAGGACTTGTACCGGGCCGCATCCGAGGTGGCCTGGGAGCGGTGGTTCACCCCACGTGAAAGCATCAAGGTCGAGATCACCGCCCAGCATAGCCCGCTCACCTCGCTGAACTTTGCCGCCCTCAAGATCAAGGACGCGGTCTGCGACCGCTTTCGTGCGGTTGCCAACGGTGTGCGCCCCGACGTCAACACGCAATGGCCCGATGTGCGCATCTACGCCCACCTGACCACCGACAGTTGTTCACTCTACATCGATACCTCGGGTGAACCGCTGTTCAAGCGCGGCTGGCGCGAGGACAAGGGTGATGCCCCACTGAAGGAAACACTGGCTGCCGCGATGCTGGCCGCCAGTGGCTGGTTTGAAGGCGATGACGATTTGCTGCCGCTGTACGACCCCTGTTGCGGCAGCGGCACCATCGTCATCGAGGCGGCCCAAATGGCCTGCAACATTGCTGCCGGCAGTCGACGCCGGTTTGCCTTCGAGAAGTACGTGCCGTTTCAAAAACGTGTCTGGGATGCGCTTAAACAGGAAGCCGCTGACGCCGAGGTGATCCGATCACCCGACCAAAAGCCCATCATCTTTGGCAGCGATGTGGCCCACCGCATGGTCGATTTCGCGCAGCGCAACGCAGTGCGTGCCGGCGTCGCCGACGTGATCGAGTTTCGGGGTGGCGACGCCCTGCAACGCATGCCACCGATTGACGTGAGCAGCACGGGTGGTGGCGTGATGGTGCTGAACCCACCCTATGGCGAACGCATCGACGTGGGCGGCGTCGCCAAAGGTGCAATGCGTGATAGCGGCGACTTTGAAGATGATCCCAATGTGCCGCGCTTTGGCGCACGTGAACTGCCGCAAACCGAGGGTGCCGGTGAATTTTTCAACCAGCTGGCCAGCCACTGGAAAAAAAATTATTCGGGCTGGACCGCCTGGGTACTGACACCCGACCTGAAGCTGCCCGGCAAGATGCGCCTCAAGGAAAGCCGCCGTGTGCCGATGTGGAACGGCCCTATCGAATGCCGCCTGTTCCGCTTTGACATGGTGGCCGGAAAAATGGCTGGAAAAACATGAGGCCTGTGGTGCTCGACACCAACATCGTGCTCGACGCCTTTGTTTTTGACGACCCGGCGACGCTTCCGCTCAAGTCGGCGCTGGCCTCAGGTCAGCTTGAATGGATCGCCACCAAAGCCATGCGCGACGAGTTGGTGCGGGTACTGGGTTACCCAAAAATTGTCCCGCGCATGGCTTTCTATCAAGTCACCGCCGACCATGTGCTGGCCCAGTTCGATGGCCAGGCCACACTGGTGGACACCGCACCCAAGGCACCAGTCACCTGCCGCGACCCAGACGACCAAAAGTTCATTGACCTGGCGGTCAAGCACCAGTCACTGCTGCTGAGTAAGGACCAGGCCGTGTTGTGCATGAAGAAAAGGTTGCTGTCATTTTCTGTAACCACAGGGTCAAGTCTGTAACAAATAGCATCAAATCTTGAGTATCAATATTTCCGCAGCCTAAGTAAACTTTAACGCGTCGACTGGACCAGTCGGGTCCACAAGGCTTGTTCAACTCAACTTTTGCGAGGAAATCATCATGATTCACCATGCCACGTCTGCAGTCACCAGGGCCTACAACTTCAAATCGCTGCCTTCAGCTCAAGCTGCTTCCAAGACAGCAGGCCTGACCGAAGAACGTCTGCCGTTCACCGTCCGTCTGGTTCGCAATGAGGCGGACTTGAACAAGGCCGTGGAAATTCGCCACGCCGCCTATGCGCGCCATCTGCCCTTGTTTGCAGAAACACTCAAGACCGCAGAATCCGATGACGCCGAGAACGGCGTAGTTGTGCTGCTGGCCGAATCCAAGGTTGACAGCTCACCGTTGGGCACCATGCGCATCCAGACCAACCGGTACAAACCGCTGTGCCTGGAGCAGTCCCTTGAACTTCCGGAATGGCTCAGTTCAAGGCCGCTGGCAGAAGCCACCCGCCTGGGCGTCACCAATGAAACCGGCGGACGACTCGTCACTACTGTGTTATTCAAGGCTTATTACCAATATTGCCTGCAAATCGGCGTCGAATGGATGGTCGTCACCGCGCGCTCACCGGTTGACCGGACCTATGACCGCTTGTTGTTCAGTGATGTTTTCCCGGGCGCGGGTTACATCCCCATTCACCACGTCGGCAATTTGCCGCACCGGGTAATGTCGTTCAATGTCGATACCGCACGGGATCGCTGGACACAAGTCAAGCATCCCCTGCTCGGCTTCATGTGCAACACCTTTCATCCGGACATCGACCTGGACGGTCACGCGCAGGACTACGCCACGCCCTTAACCCTGTCCAAATTCCCGATCCATGATGCAACACTGCCGATGTAAGTTGACCGGGCTGGGTGCTCTCATCAACGCGACACCCGGCCCCAGTCATTCTTGTCATTGGCAACACCAAACAGCGCGGTCGGCCTTATCATGCCGAGGTCGAAATTGGAATACAAAACAATGAAAGAAATTTTCAATCCATCCAAGTTGTTCCGAAAGCGGATTACACAGGTGCACCAGGGCCTGGATCTGCTGCTGTATTCCCTATCGATCTATGCCCTGCCCATCGTCATCGGGTTGCTGTCACTGCTGGCCCTTCTGACCTGGAAAACACAATACCCTGTCACCGAGCCCCAGCGCTTGGACATTCAGGTGGTCCAGGGTTCCGTTGACCTGACCGATCCGGCCAAAGCTTTAACCCAATTGCAGGCGCGTCCCTTTCGCCCCTTCCACGACACCCAACTCTCGGAATCTCCCGTCTGGCTCTCCTTCGTGATTCCCAAAGATTCGGGAAACACACCCCGGATGATCGAATTCCCCTCCCGGCATGCCATGGACCTGAGTTGCTGGGACGCCAAAACCTTGAATCCACTTGGCAGCGGCAACCGCCTTGGCACGATGGGCAACATCTCCATGGTGAAGGCAGGTTTTGCACTTGAGCTCGGCCCAATACTGGTCGACCAGCAATTGCTTTGTCGCACCAGTGCCGTTGGCCCGGCTCGTCTGTCCATCCTCAAATGGCAGGCGTCTGATTTAAAAACGTCGGTCCTGGAGTTTCACCGCAAATCGGGCCTGCTCGACGGCGGCATCCTGATCCTGGCGGGTTTTGTCCTGATCACCGCGCTGATCAACAGGAATGGCTTGTACGTGCTGTTTGCGGCCTGGCTTGTGATGAATTTGCGGATGGCATCACTCTCGGCCGGCTGGGACTCCCAATGGCTGGGCAACACCGTACCGCAGGAGTGGCTGATTCAAGCGAGATCGCTCACACTGACCCTGTATTACATACTGACCCTGACACTTTTCACGTCGCTGTTCAAGGAAGATTTATCCCTGGTCGGCTACAAAATCATCGTCAGGGTGGCGCAATGGACCTGCATTCCGCTGCTTCTGTTATCGATTGTGTTGCCTTATGCCCTGTTCTTGCCATTGATCTGGTACGTCTCTGGCGTCGGCATTGCCATGCTGACTTTTCTGCTGGTGCGCATCCTTCGAAAAACCAAATCCCGTGTGGCCATCTGGTATGGCACAGCGATCAGCATCACGCTGGTGGCCAGTCTCTATGAAGTGCTGGCGGCCGCATTGGGAATCAAGGGACTGATTGGCTCCATCAACAGCGTCACCGCGGCGCTGGCATCCAGCCTGCTGACCGCGCTGGCGATTGCGGAACACATGCGCCAGGAGCATGAGCAACGGTTGCAGGTCCAGGCCGAACTGGCGCACACCTTCGAGGCCATGCCGATCGGACTGTTTACCCTTGACCTGCACGGCCGCTTGTTGAGCGCCAACCCGGCCCTGCTCGACATGCTGGGCCCCAACGTGCTGAGGAATGAAGGTCATGGCTGGCAACAGTATTTCGTCGACGGTGCTTGGCAATTGCTGCATCAAATGGTTTTCAACGAAACCCAAAATGAAATGGAAATCGATGGTCGGGCGTTATCGGGCTCTGCAGGCCACAAGCGTTTTCTGGTCAAGGCGGCATTGGCACGCGACCGGATCGAAGGTTCGCTGCAGGACATCACCGAAAAGTCCCGGGCTGCAGCAGACCTGTATTTTTTGGCCAACCATGACTCATTGACCAAGGTACTCAACCGGCGCGGGATCGAGAAGGCGCTCAACAACGCCATCGCAAGGTTGCCCGAAGACAAGGCATTGGCAGTCGCCTATCTCGACCTCGACCGCTTCAAGCTCATCAATGACCTCTTTGGCCATGGCGCCGGCAACGAAGTGCTGCAACAAATGTGTGGTCGTGTATCGGCGATGCTGTCGCGCGATTTTCATCTTGGCCGAGTCGGCGGTGATGAATTTGTCATCGTTTTTCCGGCCACCCCCATCACCATGGCCTCGTTGCTGTGCCGGGGCTTGATCGACAGCATTGGCAACCACCCTTTCCGCGTGGGTGATAACGCCTTCAGTGTGCGCTGCTCCATTGGGCTGATCGAAGTCAGCCCCGGCATGCAATTCAACGATGCCATGTCGACGGCGGACCGAGCCTGCCGCGAGGCCAAGACCAGCAACGCCGGTGGCCTGGTGGTATACGAAAAACATGCCGCAGCCTTTGCCCAGCACGAAGCCGAATTGAAGTTGATTGCCCTGCTCGCCACGCCGTCTGCCACTGACGGCCTGTACCTGGAAATGCAACCCATCATGTCGCTCGTGGCACCCCATGAGTCGCTCAATTTTGAAGTGCTGTTGCGCATGCGGGATCCGCAAGGCAATCGGGTCAACACCGAGCATCTGATCAAGGCAGGCGAGGCAAGTGGCCGCATGGGGATGATCGACCGCTGGGTACTGACAAGCACCCTCGCCTGGCTCAACAGCCACTTCGAACAAATGAAACACACCAATTTTGTGTGCATGAATTTGAGCGGCGCCTCACTCAATGATGAGGAATTTCTCGGTGAAATCTACGCCATGCTGGAACAAAACTTGCGCCTCATGCGTTACTTGTGCCTTGAAATCACCGAGAGTGTGGCACTACACGATCTCGACAACACCCGCCGCTTCGTGAACAAGGTGCGTGGTTATGGCGCCAAGGTGGCGCTGGACGACTTCGGTGCCGGCTACACCTCCTTTTCTTACCTGAAGGAGTTCAAGGCAGACCTGCTGAAAATCGACGGCAGCTTCATCGTCGACATGAACCAGCATCCGGCGAACATTGCCATCGTTGAAGCCATCGTCAGCCTGGCCAATAACCTTGGCATGAAAGTGATTGCCGAATGGGCCGAAGACAATGCCACCGTGGAAACGCTGACCGAGATCGGCGTCGACTACGTGCAAGGCTTTGCCGTGGCACGTCCTCAACACCCGGACAAACTGCTCTCTGCCGCGTCGTCGGCCAGCTTCATTCAGGACGCGGAGCTTGCCGACTACGTGGCCCTGATCGGCAAGAACCAACAACAACAGCCGATCGTGGATTTGTTTTCCGACCTGCCACGCAAAGTGCATTGATTTTCAGGGAATCGTCCAACCTCTGGCGCTCATGCAGCCTTCCATAAGACTGCTGCGTTGCTCGACAAGGTGCTTGCACATCTCATAGTCCCTGGCCAGAACGCCTGTGCCGCGGTCACCCCAGTCGTCCTGCCACGGCAGGTTCGTCACACTCGAGGGCAACTGGGCGCAGGCACACAGGCCCCAGCTGATGACAGCGCTGCTCACCATCATCCTCATCCCGCTTTTTTCCATGACAAACCTCTGCTAAGTTGAAACAGGCCAAACCGGCGACATACGCCAATTGATCCACCTCCCGGTTTTCTACACCGATTTGCTGCCAATGGCAACGGCCCATGCCGGTGCCGCTTGCCGGTGAATCGATCAAACGATAATGTGACCTTACGCATCTGACACAAACGGGAGCTTGGCATGACTGGTACGCAAGACATATTTTCAATCCATCCGGTGGACGTCATCGTCATGGCGGCTGGCAAGGGCACACGAATGAAAAGCAAGCTGCCCAAGGTCTTGCACCAACTGGCCGGACGCGCCCTGGTGCAACACGTAGTGGACACTGCAGCAGCCTTGGCCGCACGACAGGTCACCGTCATTACCGGCCATGGCGCGGATGAAGTTGAGGCGGCGCTGGGCGCCAGCCGCAGCGGCGCGTTTGAGTTGGGATTTGTGCGCCAGGAGCCGCAGCTGGGAACCGGCCATGCCGTCCAGCAAGCCGTACCGGTATTGCGTGACGACGGCATCGTAGTCATTCTCTCGGGCGACGTGCCGCTGACACAAGCCGCCACCTTGCAACAGCTCATTGGCACCTGTGATGGCTCCCGCTTGGCACTGCTGACCATCGACTTTGCCGATCCGACAGGTTATGGCCGGATTGTGCGCAACGGTGACACAGTGCAGGCCATCGTGGAACAAAAGGATGCCACGCCAGAACAACGCCGCATCACCGAAATCTACAGCGGCATCATGGCCGTGCCTGCGGCGCAACTGAAGCGCTGGCTGACCCGACTCGACAACAAAAATGCCCAGGGCGAGTATTACCTCACCGACATTGTCAAGTTCGCCGTGGCCGACGGTGTGCCCGTGGCCGCGCTCAAGATCGACGATGCCTGCCAGGTGGCCGGTGTCAACAGCCCGGTGCAACTGGCCGAACTGGAGCGCGCCTACCAGCGCCGCCTGGCCCTGCAGTTGATGGAGCAAGGCGTGCGCCTGGCCGACCCGGCGCGCCTGGATGTGCGCGGCACGTTGCAATGCGCGCAAGACGTGTCGATTGACGTGAATTGTGTTTTTGAAGGCCAGGTTTCCTTGGGGGAAGGTGTGTC
>JBEGLK010000078.1:0-12985 GCA_041183605.1 Pseudomonadota bacterium | reverse complement strand
GACATCACGTTGCGGATAGTCGCTGGCGACAATTCCAGGCCAGAGGCCCGCGACAAGGTGCGCGAACCCACCGGCTGGCCGTCCGCAATGTAGCGTTCTACCAGCGCTTTGAGCAATAACTTGGCGCGATCATCGAGCATGATTTCATTTTAGTGATGTAATTTACAGATGAAGTCAAAATTCCAGCATATTGCCCTGGTTGGCAAATACCAAACTACTCCTGCGGGTGCCAGTGGCGCCAATTCGCGTGCCGCCTTGGTGGCAGTGGCCCATTTTCTGGATGACCTGGGTTGCGATGTTGCCATGGAGCAGGATACCGCACTCAACATGGGCATCACCGACTACCCGGCTCTGACTGTGGCGCAAATTGGCCGGCAATGTGATTTGGGCCTGGTGGTGGGTGGTGACGGCACCATGCTCGGCATCGGCCGAAAAATGGCGCCCTATGGCGTGCCACTGATCGGTATCAACCAGGGGCGCCTGGGCTTCATCACCGATGTGCCTTATGGCAGCTTTGCCACCAGTCTGACCCAGATGCTGGGAGGTGCCTACGTGGAAGACCACCGCAGTCTGATGAACGCTCAGGTGCTGCGCGATGGGCATTGTGTGTACCAGGCCATGGCCATGAACGATGTCGTGGTGAACCGCGGCGCCAGCTCCGGCATGGTGGAACTGCGGGTGGAGGTGGATGGCCATTTTGTCGCCAACCAGCGTGCTGACGGTCTCATCATTGCAACGCCCACCGGCTCCACCGCCTATGCCCTGTCGTCCGGCGGCCCCTTGATGCATCCGTCAGTGCCCGGCTGGGTGATGGTCCCGATTGCACCCCACACCCTGTCCAATCGCCCCATCGTGTTGGCCAACAGTTCCAAAATCGCGATTGAAGTAGTCGCGGGCAGGGATGCCAGCGCCAGCTTTGACATGCAGTCGCTGGCCTCGATCATGCACGGCGACCGCATTGAAGTCACACGCTCGGAACATCATGTCCGCTTTTTGCATCCGCAGGGATGGTCGTACTTTGACACGCTGCGCGAAAAACTGCATTGGAACGAAGGAGTGGCAGCAACGTGAGCCTGAAACGCATGGTGCTGCGAGACTTTGTCATCGTCAGCGAACTTGACCTCGAGCTTGGCAGCCAATTCACCGTTTTGACGGGTGAAACCGGCGCCGGAAAATCCATTTTGATCGATGCCCTGCAACTGGTGACCGGGGGCCGTGCCGATGTCAACCTGATCCGCGAAGGCGCCGGCCGCTGCGAAGTCAGTGTCGAATTTGACAGCCCGCCCCGTGTCACGCAATGGCTCGACGACGCTGGGTTCGAGGCGGACACCACCTTGTTGCTGCGTCGCACGCTTGATGCCCAAGGAAAAAGCCGTGCCTGGATCAACGGCAGCCCGGCCACCGCCACACAGTTGCGCGAATTGGGGGAACAGTTGCTCGACATCCACGGCCAGCACGCCTGGCAAAGCCTGACGCGCCCGGAAGCCGTACGCAACCTGCTTGATGCCTATGCCCAGGTTTCCAGCGCGGCGGCGGCAGAAAAATGGCACCAGTGGCGCGCGGCACAAAATCAGCTGGATCAGGCAAAGCGCTCACAGGACTCGCTGCAGGTGGAACGGGAACGCCTGAACTGGCAAATTGGCGAGCTTGAGAAACTGGCCCCGGCGATGGACGAATGGCCCGCACTCAACACCGAACACACCCGGTTGGCCAACGCACAAGCTTTGCTCGACGCAGCCCAGGCCGCCGCACTGACACTGGACGAAGACGAGGGCAACGCCCTTGAACGCCTGAGCCATGCCTGCCAGCTTCTGCAACAGCAGGAACACATCGAACCCTATTTCAAGAACCTGACCGAGGTCTTGAATTCAAGCCTGGCGCAGGTACAGGACAGCGCGCACACCTTGCGCAGTTATTTGCGCAAGACCGAACTTGACCCGGATCGACTCGCGGAACTTGACGAACGCATGGGGCTCTGGTTGTCGCTGGCGCGTCGCTACAAGCGCAGCCCGGAGGAACTGCCCGAATTGTTGACAAGCTGGCAAAAAGCACTGGCCCAACTCGAGGCAGCTGCCGATGTACAGGTGCTGGAAAAGACACTTGCTGCCGCCTGGCAAGCCTACGCGAAAGAGGCCAACCTGCTGACCCGGGCACGCAAAAAAAGCGCCCCCGAATTGGCCCGCGCCATCACCCTCGCCATGCAAGGCCTGGGCATGCAGGGCGGACAATTTGAAGTCCAGCTGCAGCCCGCCGAACAAGCACTCCAAAGCGGACTTGAAGAGGTGACATTTTTGGTGGCGGGCCATGCTGGCAGTACCCCCAGGCCGGTCAACAAAGTGGCGTCCGGTGGTGAACTGTCACGTATCGCTCTGGCCATTGCGGTCACCACAAGCCGCCTGGGAACTGCCCAAACGCTGATTTTTGACGAAGTGGATGCAGGTGTGGGCGGCGCGGTCGCAGAAACGGTGGGGCTTCTGATGAAACAACTGGGGCAGGACCGTCAGGTGCTGGCAGTCACCCACCTACCGCAGGTAGCAGCCTGTGCTGACCATCATCTGGTGGTGCGCAAACAGCTGCAGGACGGCAGCACACTGAGTTCAGTGAGCAGTGTCGACGCTGAAACACGCGTGGCCGAACTGGCGCGCATGCTCGGCGGTGAACGCCTGTTGAACAGCACGCTGGCCCATGCCAGGGAAATGCTGCAATCCCAAGGCGGTTGAAGCACCATGCCCTTACCCTACAAAAAAATGCATCTGGTATTGATCACGGGTATGTCTGGCTCGGGCAAATCTGTGGCGCTCAACGCCCTGGAAGACCTGGGTTTCTACTGCATTGACAATTTGCCCCCAGAACTCCTGTTGCCCTTTGATCAAGCTGGAGCGCGCCAATGAGGCTGGCCAGCTGGCCATTGCCATGGATGTACGCAGCGCGGCGTCCTTGCCACTGGTTCCGAGTCAGCTGGCGCAACTCAAGTCGCAGGGATTACAGGTCGACTGCCTGTTTCTGGATGCCAGCACCGATACCTTGATGCGCCGGTTTTCAGAAACACGACGGCGCCATCCGCTGTCCAAGACCGATGTCGCATTGCAAGAAAAGGATCAACACCGCGCGCTGTCCGAAGCCATTGAACTGGAACGTGAGCTGCTCAGCGAATTGCGGGCCGATGCCCATGTGATCGACTCCAGCATCATCCGCCCCACGCAGCTGCAAAGTTATGTCAAATCCTTTATTGATGCCCCCGGCGAACAATTGACCCTGGTGTTTGAGTCATTTGCCTTCAAACGCGGTGTTCCCAATGACGCCGATTTTGTTTTTGATGTGCGCATGTTGCCCAACCCGCACTATGAACCGGGCCTGCGTGACCTCACCGGATGCGACGTTCCGGTGATTGAATTTTTGCAGCAGCAGCCGGATGTTCAGATCATGCTGGACCAGATCCATACTTTTCTGGATCACTGGCTGGAGGCCATGGTGCAGAACCACCGCAGTTACGTGACGGTGGCGATTGGCTGCACTGGCGGTCAACACCGCTCGGTTTATCTGGTGGAGCGATTGAACGCCCTGTTCTCGCCGCATTGGAGCACCCTCAAGCGGCACCGTGAAATGGCTGCGCGTCAAGCAATTTCTTGATGGGCGCAGGCAAACCCAGTTGCGCCCTTTGGGTGATCTCAAACCACTGCCCGTCGAGCGGCAAGGACTGACGACCCGTCAGCCTGAGCAGCACCGGGTGCAGGTACATGTCCTTGTGCGTCAGCACATGTTTGAACGACGGCAAGTCCTCCAGGGAAGGCGCCCCGAGCTGTTCTGCCACGGTCTGCAGGGCTTGCCGTTCATCAAACAAGGGCAGGCAATACAAACCTGCCCAGACACCGGGTGTGGGCCGCTGGCTCAGCCAGACTGCGCCATCATCCGCCACGGCCCACAACAGCCAGATCGATTGAGCACTGCGTTTCAGTTTGCGGGTTTTGAATGGAAATTTTTCAGGCGATCCTGAAGCCTGGGCAACACAACGTTCGCCAAGCGGACAAACCGGACAAGCCGGGCTTTTGCTGCTGCACAGCGTGGCGCCCAAATCCATCATGCCCTGGGTGTAGCGTGCCATGTTGCGCGACAAATGGTCTGTGGGCAACAGTTCGGTCGCCAGGTCCCACAAGCGGCGTTCGTTTGACGCCAGCGCCAGATCGTCCGCAAAGCCGAGGTAACGGGTCAACACCCTTTTGACATTGCCGTCCAGAATGGCCACCCGCTCGCCATAACACAGCGCCGCTATCGCCGCCGCGGTGGAGCGACCAATACCCGGCAGCGTCTGTAATTGCTGCGCCGTGCGAGGGAACACACCGCCGTGCAAGCTCATCACCTCCTGTGCACAGCGATGCAGATTGCGAGCGCGGCTGTAGTAGCCCAAACCAGCCCACAAACGCAAAACATCGTCAAGTGGTGCGTGAGCCAGCGCCTGGATGTCCGTGAAACGCGCCAGAAAGCGCGCAAAGTAGGTTTGCACCGTGATTTGCACCGTGATCACCTGCGTTTGCTGCAGCATGATCTCGGAAAGCCAGACGCGATACGGGTCGCGCGTGTTTTGCCAGGGCAAATCGTGGCGCCCCGATTGAGCCTGCCAGCGCACGACCTGTGATGCCAAAAAACCATCCATCAAAAAACTTTCAGAAAATCATGTCAGGGCTTCTGGCAGCTGGCGCAGAAAAAGCTTGAGCGTTGGCCCTGCTTGATCATCCGCACCGGGCTGGCGCAAACATGGCAAGGCTGGCCGGCACGGCCATAAACCCTGGCCGGCACGGCCATAAACCATGGTCTGCAACTGGAAATAGCCCGCCTGACCGCTGGCACTGGAGAAGTCACGCAGCGTGCTGCCGCCCAGCGCCACCGCCTGGCCCAGCACTTTCACGATGGCAGCATGCAGGCGCACAATGCGCGGCCGACTAAGGCGCGTGGCAGGCACGGTCGGACGAATACCGGCGAGAAACAGTGCCTCTGACGCATAAATATTTCCCACCCCAACCACCGTCTCACCGGCCAGCAAGACCGACTTGATGGCTGCCTGATGGCGCTTGAGTTGGGCCTGAAATTGCGTCACATCAAAATCGTCCGACAAGGGTTCGGGGCCAAGCCGTCCCAACAGCTTTTTTGCCACCGGGTCGGCCAGGCTGTCGGCGTACACCACGGCACCAAAACGGCGTGGATCATGCAAACGCAGCGTACCCCGCGTGGTGACCAGATCAAAGTGGTCGTGCGGACCCGCCGCCGGCAGGTCCGGGGCAAAACGCAGACTGCCGGACATGCCCAGATGAACCAGTAACACGCCCTGATCGAACTGCAGCAGCAGATATTTGCCACGTCGCCCGACCGAGCGCACACACCGACCAAGCAGATGTTCCGGTGCACAACCCAGCGGCCAGCGCAAGGGTTTGCCAAGTCGAAACCCCTGCACGGTGGAATTTTCGATCGCATCGGCAAAACTGCGCCGTGTCACTTCAACTTCGGGTAATTCAGGCATCACATACTTTTCTAGCGGACATGAATTATTATGACCACATGCGTCCTATCTATCGCTTCTTATTGCCCTTACTGACAGCTTGCTGGGTCAGCGTTCATGCGCAAGCACCCAAAACAGCCGAAGCACCCATCCAAGGTTCAGCCATGGACGGTGCCCTTTTTTACCAACTGCTGCTCGGTGAACTCAAGGCCCAGGGGCAGGAACCCTCTGCCGCCTTTTCCTTGATGCTGGATGCGGCGCGCAAGACAGGTGACGAAGCCCTTTTCAGACGCTCGGTGCAAATTGCGCTGCGTGCACGCTCGGGAGACTCGGCGTTGCAAGCTGCCAAAGCCTGGCAGGACGCGGTCCCCGCCTCGCGGGAAGCGAACCGTTATGTGCTGCAGATTCTTTTGAGTCTGAACCGGATTGCCGAGACCCAGGAGCCGCTCAGGCGCATGTTGGCGCTTGCACCCCAGCAGGAGCGATCTGACGCCATTTGGGCCATGCCAACCCTTTACGAGCGCACCAGCGACAAGCAGCTTGCAGCGACGGTGGTTCAAAAGGTATTGATGCCCCTGTTCAATGACCCTGTGCTGGGCGCCACCGCTTGGGCCACGCTGGGGCGGCTCTGGCTCAGCGCCGGTAATCCGGCGGCGGCCTTGAGCGCGGCCGAAAAGGGCCAGCGCATGCTGCCACAACATGAGCATCCGGCCTGGCTGGCTTTGAGCCTGATGCGAGCCGATGTGCCCAAAGCAGAGAGTCTGGTCAAGAATTACCTGGCGACTAAACCCAGCACAGAATTTCGCATGGCCTACGCACAATCCTTGTTGATGGCCAAGCGCCACGCCGAAGCCCTCTCAGAGCTCAACACCATCAACAAACTGCTGCCCGACTATGCCCCGGCCTTGCTGCTGCAAGGTGCACTCAATCTGGAAACACGCGAACTGGAAAAGGCGCAAGCCCAGTTTTTGCGTTACCTGGAACTGACAAAAGCCGACGCTTCCGCGGAAGGCGTAACCCAGGCGACCCGTGGTCGGTCACAGGCTTACCTGTCACTGGCGCAAATTGCGATGCTGCGCAAAGACTTGTCTAACGCCCAGGACTGGTTACAGCGCGTGGATCACCCGGACGACCTGCTGACGGCCCAGTTGCGGCGCGCAGGATTGATGGCACAGCAAGGTCGTTGGGAAGAAGCGCTGGCGCTGATTCACAGCCTGCCAGAAAAGTCGGCCACCGATGCGCGCCTCAAGCGCAACGCGGAAGTGCAAATTTTGCGCGAGCAAAAACAATTCACCCGCGCTCGCAGCGTACTTGAAGCCGCCTTGGCACAGGATCCGCAGGATGCCGATGTGGTTTATGAGCTGGCCATGCTGGCTGAAAGCATGGACGACTTGGCTGGAATGGAACAACTGCTGCGTCAGTTGATTCGGCTCAAACCGGATGATCCGCAGGCTTTCAACGCCCTCGGTTACTCACTGGCAGATCGAGGTGTGCGCCTGGCCGAGGCCCGGCAACTCATTGAAAAAGCCCTGCAGCTTGCCCCTGATGATCCCTTCATCACAGACAGTCTGGGCTGGGTGGCCTTTCGTGCCGGGCAAACGCAGGAGGCGCTGACTTTGCTGCGCAGCGCCTACCAACAAAAGCCTGATGCTGAAATCGCAGCCCATCTCGGCGAGGTGTTATGGGTCAGCGGTCAAGCCAATGAGGCCAAAAAGATCTGGCGCGAAGGCCTTGAACTCAATCCTGACAACCAAACACTGAAAACAACCTTGCAGCGCCTGCGTGTCGAACTGTGAACACGCGTTTTCACTCTTTGCTGCTCAGTCTGGTGCTGCTGTTGTCAGTTGTGGGTTGTGCCTCACCTACACATGCTCCTGAAAACAAAATGGGCCAGTCAGCAAGCTGGAATGGCCGCATGTCAGTTCGTGTGGCGTCACTCACGCCGACGTCAGGATCGCAGTCGTTTTCATCGACTTTCGAGCTTCGCGGCGACCCCACCCAGGGTCAATTGCGTTTTTACACGCCCTTGGGCAGCACTGCAGCAAGCATCGACTGGTCACCCCAACAGGCGCAACTGCAATCTGGCAGCGAGACCAGAATCTTCAACAACATCACCGAATTGATCGAAAGCGTGCTGGGCACACCGGTGCCGGTGGCCGCGCTGTTTGCCTGGCTTGCCGGCAAACAGCTGAGCCTGGACGGCTGGCAGGTAGACCATTCACAATTTGACAGTGGCAAAATCACGGCCCGACGCATCAGCCCCGCGCCTGAAGCAGAAATTCGGGTTGTGCTCGAGCCCTGAACAGTTTCAAGCAGCGCCAAAACCTCCGAGTCCAGATGAAATCCCTGTTTGATATCCCCGCGCCAGCCAAACTCAACCTGTTTTTGCACATTGTTGGCCGTCGGGCTGACGGCTACCATTTGCTGGAATCGGCATTCATGCTGATTGACTGGTGTGACACCCTGCACTTTGATCTGCGTTCCGACGGCGCCATCAGTCGCGAAGACCTGACCACGCCGCTGCCTGCGGATGACCTCATCACGCGCGCTGCACGCAGCCTGCAACAACTCAGCGGCACCCATCACGGTGTCCACATTGGTATTGCCAAATCCATTCCCGAGCAGGCGGGCCTGGGTGGTGGCTCATCGGATGCGGCCTCCACGCTGTTGGCGCTCAACCGTTTGTGGGGACTCAAGTTGAGTCTCACGCAACTGCAAAAAATCGGCCTGCAACTCGGTGCCGATGTGCCATTCTTTTTGGGCGGTCATAACGCCTGGGTCAGTGGTATCGGCGAACAAATGACGCCGATCTCGCTGGATGCGGCACGATTTCTCGTCGTCAAACCCGGGGAGGGTCTGCAAACCCAGCGAATTTTTTCGCACCCAGACTTAAAAAGGGATACAAAACCCGCTACAATTTCCGACTTCGCTGCAGACGCATACGGCTTTGGCCACAACGACTTGCAGCCTGTCGCTCAGGCCCTTTGCCCTGCCGTCACACAAGCACTAACCTGGTGCCGTGATCAAGGTTTGAATGCCAGAATGTCAGGCTCCGGAAGTTCGGTGTTTGCACGAATTGCGGAAGATTTTGAAGCCAGTGATGCCATCGGTTTCCAGATCAGACCATGCCGCAACATGGCAGTTCATCCCCTTCAAGGGTGGGCTACCTGACAAGAGTTATCGGTTGTTCATGTTTCATGAGCAACCCGTGTAGGGGAGTCGCCAAGCTGGTTAAGGCACTGGATTTTGATTCCAGCATGCGAAGGTTCGAATCCTTCTTCCCCTGCCAAATATTCACACATGTCAACTTGAGACATGAAACTGCCACAGCGATTCATAAGTTGGGATCTCCATGCAAGCCGATCAAACCCCTGATTTCATGGTTTTTACTGGCAACGCCAATCCCGCTTTGGCCAATGACATTGCGCACTATCTTCACATCAACCTGGGCAATGCCGAAGTTGGCCGGTTTTCTGATGGCGAAGTCACCGTCGAAATCAAGCAAAACGTGCGTGCGCGCGACGTATTTGTGGTGCAAAGCACCTGTGCACCGACCAATGAAAACCTGATGGAACTGCTGATCATGGTCGATGCGCTCAAGCGCGCTTCTGCCGAACGTATCAGCGCCGTGATTCCCTACTTTGGTTACGCGCGGCAAGACCGCCGTCCGCGCTCCAGCCGTGTACCGATTTCGGCCAAGGTGGTGGCCAACATGCTGCAGGCCGTGGGTGTGGCCCGGGTTTTGACCATGGACCTGCATGCCGACCAGATCCAGGGCTTTTTTGACATCCCGGTTGACAATATTTATGCCTCGCCGGTTTTGCTCGGTGACTTGCGCCAGAAAAACTACGAAGACCTGATCGTGGTGTCGCCCGATGTGGGTGGTGTGGTGCGCGCGCGGGCGCTGGCCAAGCAACTCAACTGTGATCTGGCCATCATCGACAAACGTCGACCCAAGGCCAATGTCAGTGAAGTCATGCACGTGATCGGTGAAATTGAAGGCCGCAACTGCGTCATCATGGACGACATGATTGACACCGCCGGCACCTTGGTCAAGGCAGCCGAGGTGCTCAAGGAGCGCGGCGCCAAAAAGGTTTACGCCTATTGCACCCATCCCATTTTTTCAGGCCCGGCCATCGAGCGCATTACCACGGGTGACGCCCTGGATGAAGTGGTCGTCACCAACACCATTCCATTGACGGCGGCCGCAGCTGCCTGCCCCAAGATTCGCCAGCTCAGTGTCGCGCCGCTCATCGGCGAAACCATTCAGCGTATCGCCAAGGGCAAGTCGGTGATGAGTTTTTTCTCTGATCAGGAAAACCTTTTCTGATCGGATTACAAGCCGCCGGAGCTGCCGTCACAGGTGCCCGGCTTTTTCAATCAGGGTGTCACTGGTCGCGGTGGACCCTTCCAGGAGTTAGTCATGAAATTTACCGCTTTTGAGCGTTCCAAGCAGGGCACGGGTGCGAGCCGCCGTCTCCGCATCACCGGTCGTACGCCCGGTATTGTTTATGGTGGCACAACGCCCCCCCAAGCGATCGAAGTTGATCACAACGCCCTGTGGCATGCGCTGAAAAAAGAAGCCTTCCACTCCAGCGTCCTGACCATGGAAATGAACGGCACCAGCAGCCCGGTTTTGCTGCGTGACGTGCAAGCCCACCCCTTCAAACAACTCATCCTGCACGTGGATTTCCAGCGTGTGGACGCATCGACCAAGCTGCACATGAAAGTGCCGTTGCACTTCTTCGGCGACGAAAACTCTCCCGCCGTCAAGACGGAAGGCTGTATTGCCAACCACGTGATCAACGAAATTGACGTGTTGTGCCTGCCGGCCGACCTGCCAGAGTTCATCAAGGTGGACTTGAGCGGTCTGAAAAAGGGTTCTTCCCTGCACCTCTCTGACATCACCCTGCCCAAGGGTGTTTCTGCCGTCAAACACGGCAGTGACAAGAACCCGGTCGTGGTGTCGGTGGTGGCTGTTGCTGGCGCTGAACCTGTCGCTGCTGCCGAGCCAGCCGCAGCGGACGCCGCCGCCAAGCCGGCCGCCAAAGCCAAGAAATAAGCCCTGGCGCTTATCAAAAGGGCTCACCCACGGTGAGCCCTTTTTTTTAGCTGAAACCCATTTGTCAATTCGGATAAGCGACATGATCAGACTTTTTGTTGGCTTGGGGAACCCCGGACCGGAGTACGAGCAAACCCGCCATAACGCCGGTTTCTGGTGGCTGGATGGGTTGGCCCGCGAACTCAAGGTCAATTTGACTGCTGACCGGAGTTACTACGGTCTGGTCGCGCGCACCAGCGTCCAGGGTCAGTCGGTCTGGCTGCTGGCGCCACAGACCTTCATGAATTTGAGTGGCAAGTCGGTGGCAGCGCTGGCTAATTTTTTCAAGATTGCGCCACAGGAAATCCTGGTCGCCCATGACGATCTTGACATCGTGCCGGGTGAGGCCAAGCTCAAGCTGGGTGGCAGCCACGCGGGCCACAATGGTCTGCGCGACATCCACGCCCAATTGGGCACCGATCAATACTGGCGCTTGCGGCTCGGCATTGGACACCCCGGCAACAAGGCCGAGGTGCACAACTGGGTGCTCAAAAAACCCATGCTCGACCACCGCATTGCCATTGACCAGGCGATTGATCGCGCCCTCAAGGCCTTGCCCCAGTTTTTATCGGGCGACATGGAACAAGCGACGCGCCTGGTACACACCAGCAAACCGCCACGGCCCGGCAAACCCAGACCGACGCCACCTGCAGTCAGCGACACGTGATACGCTCGAGCCCGCTCCACCTTTCAAGGGGCAAGGGGGAATCCTGATGCAAAAAACAAGCATTCAAGCCTTGTTCACGATCGCCGGCCTCGCTTTGACGCTCGGCGTCCAGGCTCAAAGCATTTATCGCTGTGGCAGTGTCTACAGCCAGATACCCTGTCCGGGTGGCGAACCCATGAATTTGAACGACCCACGCCAGCCCGACCAAAAAAAGCAGACCGATGCCGCCGTTGAACGTGATGCAAAAACTGCGGCGACCATGGAACAGACCCGGCTCTCAGAAGAAAAACGTTTGCTCGCCGCTCAGCACCCCATCAAGGCAGCACCACCTGAAAAACATGAAGCTGGAACTACCGGCACCAACGCGACAACCACCCTGACACCCAAAAAGCCACAGGCACAACACAAGAAGCCGGAAGGCTTTATCGCCGAAGTTCCTGGTACCGGCAAACCGGTGAAACAGAAAAAAGCAAAAAAGCGGTCGGCTTGAAATCAGTTCGTCTGGGTGGGAGCTTTTGCCGCCTGCAATCGCCGGTACTTTTGCCAAAGCACGAATTTGTCTTCGACGAAATCAGGATTGACCGGAATACAGTTCACCGGACACACCTGGACACATTGCGGTTCGTCAAAATGCCCCATGCATTCGGTACATTTGGCAGGATCAATCTGATAAAAATCCGGCCCCATGGAGATGGCGTCATTGGGGCACTCCGGCTCACACACATCACAGTTGATGCATTCGTCAGTGATCATCAGAGCCATGCGCGCAACCAGGCAAAAGTAAGAAGGCCCCGATTTTAAAAGTTCGGCTTAATCCTCGGTGTCAGCACTGTCTTGATCGGCGCCCTTCACAATCATCACCGGTACACCGGCTGCGTGCAACACTTCATTGGACACCGAACCCAACAGCGCGCTGCGCAAGGCACTGGTGCCACTGGCGCCCATGACAACCATATCACAGCCATAGTTTTCCAGGATGTCCACCAGCGTGTGTGCGGGGTCGCCAGAGCCCACCTCCACTTCGTAAGCCAGGCCTGCAGCATCGAGCTGTGCACGCGCTGCTTGCAGTCCGCGGCACTGACCTGCTCGATCACCTGGGGGTCATGTGCCACCATCAACTCATACAGGCTGGCAGGCTCCTGAACATTGGCCAGCACCACACTGGTATCAAGGCCGTCATCGGCCATGCGAATGACAAACTTTACCGCTTCCAGAGCCACAGGGGAACCATCAAAGGGCAAAAGGATCTTCATGTTTTCTCCAAAAAATTCAAGGGGTTTTGCCACTAACGCCACGAACTTTTTCCAGCAAGCAGCGATGGACACCGGCTGAAACAAATTTATCCACCTCACCACCGAGGGTGGCAATCTCGCGCACGAAAGTGCTGGAAATAAACTGGTACTTGTCGCCAGGCGTCAAAAACACGGTCTCAACGTCGGGCATCAGACTGCGGTTCATTCCGGCCAACTGAAATTCGTAATCAAAATCAGTCACCGCACGCAGGCCACGCACCATGGCCTTGGCGCCGCGTGCCACCACAAAATCACGCATCAAACCCTCAAAACTAGCCACTTGCACGCCTGGGTAAGACTTGACCGCTTCACGCGTCATGGCCATGCGTTCCTCAAGTGAAAACATGGTTTTCTTGTGATGTCCGGCAGCCACGGCCACGATCACCTGGCTGAACAACTGGGCGGCACGGCGCACCACGTCTTCGTGCCCGAGC
>JBEGLK010000077.1:0-7742 GCA_041183605.1 Pseudomonadota bacterium | reverse complement strand
CAGTTTCAGGCGGGGATCGCGCGGTGGCGGGTAACCTTCGAGCACCAGTTGCATGCCGAGTTCTTCTGCGCTGGCCTCAACAGCGGCCAGCAAGTCGAGGTAATGCTCGAGCTTTTCGAGTGGTGGCATGAACACATACAACACGCCAGACTTTGCACCGACGGCCTCGGCCTTGGGGCCACTGGCACGGCGCGGATCGCGCACTTCCACACACAAGGCGGTGCGCGTGATCCAGTGGGCGGACTCCTGTGCACTTGGCACGCGGGCAAAGTCGACCGGTTCGGTTTGGGTTGCGCTTTGGGCATTGACAGACGTGGCTGACTGCGGACCGGTGCTGGGTTGCAGCAGGCGCGCAGCCTCGGGTTGCGAACTACTGCCGGCCAGGTAACTGGTGCTCGCTGTCGCTTTGGCCGCATGAGCTGCCGCGCGTGACGCTGCACCCAGGGCCAGACCTGCCGTGCCAGGCGCGTATTTGGCAGCAACCGTGGCATATGCGGGCAGGACACCAACCAAAACAGAGGGATCCTGTTCGATCAGGTACGGAAAATCGGCTTCGCTGACCCAGGGCAGCGAGTCCAGCGGCAGGCGCAAGCCCATGGGTGAGTCGCCGGGCATCAAGTACATGCGTTCATCACGCAAAAACCAGGGACCGGTAGTCCAGGCGGCGCCAAACTGCGCGTCGTAACCCGCCACCTTGATTGGCAGCACGTAACCGACCGGGGTGTCGAGCTTTTGCTCGAAGACCCGACGCAGGCGGGCACGCTCCATTTCGTCGTCGAGCTTGGAATTGAACGGGTCGACATTGACCGGCAGGCGACGTTCTCGCCACAGGTAGTACCAACTGTCCTCATAAGCGGTCTGAATGTGTTTTCCGGTGACCCCCAGCTTGGTGGCGAGCAGGGCAGTGAAGCGTTGGGCATCAGCGCTGGTGTAATGCGTGGGTTTGCGCTCGTCGGTGAACAGCGCAGGGTTTCGCCAAACAGGCTCACCGTCAGCGCGCCAAAAGATGTTGAGCGCCCAGCGGGGAAGTTGTTCACCGGGGTACCACTTGCCTTGGCCAAAGTGCAAAAAGCCACCATGGCCATATTCCTGACGCAGTTTGTGCACCAATTCGGTGGCAAAACCACGTTTTGTAGGGCCAAGCGCATCCGTGTTCCATTCTGGTGCGTCGCGGTCGCTATTGGCAACAAAAGTAGGCTCTCCGCCCATGGTCAGGCGCACATCGCCAGCCACCAGTTCGGCGTCCACGGCATCACCGAGCGCCATGATGTCAGCCCATTGGTCTTCGGTGTAGGGCTTGGTGACGCGCGGTGATTCGTAGATGCGGGTCACTTGCATGTGGTGGGCAAATTCCACCTCACACTTGTCAGATCGCCCCTCGATCGGCGCGGCACCCGAAGGCTGGGGCGTACAAGCCAGTGGAATATGCCCTTCGCCGGCCAGCAGGCCCGAGGTGGCGTCCAAACCCACCCAACCGGCACCAGGCAGATAGACCTCGCACCAGGCATGCAGGTCGGTGAAGTCGACTTCAGTGCCGCTCGGGCCGTCCAGGGCCTTCACGTCGGGCTTGAGCTGGATCAGATAGCCCGAGACAAAGCGTGCGGCCAGGCCGCAATTGCGTAACAGCTGCACCATCAGCCAGGCCGAGTCGCGGCAGGAACCGGAGGCCAGCTTCAACGTTTCCTCGGGCGTTTGCACGCCGGGCTCCATGCGGATGGTGTACCGAATGGCGTTGTGCACCGACTGGTTTAAATCCACCAGAAAGAGCACGCTGCGGCGCTTGGTGCGGTCGATCTTGTCGAGGTAGGCCTGCACCAGTGGCGTCACCGGGTCGGGCGTCAGGTAGGGTGCCAATTCCTGTTTCAGATCGGCTTGGTAGCTGAACGGAAATTCTTCAGCCTCTGGCTCCAGAAAGAAGTCAAACGGGTTGTACACCGCCATGTCCATCACCACGTCCACGGTGACCTTGAATTCTTTCGTCTTCTCAGGGAAAACCAGACGTGCCTGGTAATTCGCAAACGGGTCCTGCTGCCAATTGATGAAATGGCCTTCCGGCTCGATCTTGAGTGAATAAGAGATGATTTTGCTGCGGCAATGCGGGGCAGGGCGCAGGCGAACCACTTGCGGGCCAAGAGCCACCAGACGGTCGTAGCTGTAGTGGGTGACGTGATTCAATGCAGCGTGAATGGACATGCGGTGTCTTTGAATTGGTAAATGGGAAGTCGGGCGATTGCAACTGAACTAGCAATGTTGGTGCCAATTGCGTGCTTCACCTGCAGTGGCATATGCCATGACGGGCTCCAGTTTGGTTAGCATCAGTGCCTGCACTGTAACAACATCACGCGACACCATGACTCACCGTAATCCACGCGCGCTGCTCACTCCTGCCATGCACGGTGTGCTGGAGCGCATGGCCCGCGCGGGTCAGGTGCCGCTCCACGCCATGACGCCAACACAGGCCCGTGCCGCCTACGAGAACAATTCTGGGGTGCTGGATATCGCCCCGGTAAAACTGCACCGCGTGGAAAATTTCACCTTGCCCGCGCGCGACGGCTTCGATTTGCCGGTGCGTTTGTTTGCGCCGGCTGATGGGCCGTTGCCGGTGCTGGTGTACTTTCATGGTGGGGGGTTCACGATCGGCAGCATCGCCACCCACGATGTGTTGTGCCGCCATTTGAGTCACCTGGCGCATTGCGCCGTGCTGTCAGTTGGCTACCGGCTCGCCCCCGAGCATCGATTTCCCGTCGCTTTTGAAGACGCCTGGGATGCCGTGCAATGGGTGGCACAGCACGGGTCGACTAAGGGATTGGACGTCTGGCGCATTGCTGTGGGGGGTGACAGTGCCGGCGGCACACTGGCCGCTGCCTGCGCCCTGCAAGCGCGCGGCTTGGGTTTGGCGCTGAAGCTGCAGATGCTCATTTACCCAGGTTGCTGTGCGCATCAGGACACACCATCGCACAAAACCTTTGGCCATGGCTTCGTGCTGGAAGCTGCCCATATCCCCTACTTTTTCGACAGCTACATCCCTAATTTGGCGGACCGCGAAGACTGGCGCTTTGCACCCTTGATGGCTGATGACGTGGATGGCGTGGCACCTGCCTGGTTTTGTCTGGCCGAATGTGACCCGCTGGTTGATGAAGGTTTGATGTACGCAGACAAACTGCGCGCCGCCGGCGTGGCGGTTGACCTCGACATCTACCGCGGTGTTACCCATGAATTCATCAAGATGGGACGCGCCATTCCGGAAGCAATTCAGGCACACATGGCTGCAGCGCGAGCTTTGCGCAGTGCTTTTTCAGCTTAAGCTGCTGTCGGCGATCTCTGATTTTTACCGAGTTGTTGCGTTAAGTCATACGCCAGAGCGGGTCAATAAGAACTTTGTGCGGTGCAGCTAAGGGTAAACCCTTATAATTAGCTGACACTAACTTTACAAGGACTCACCATGTTCGCTCTGATAGAGATCATCAAATCTTCTGTTGCCGGCCTCTTCAAAACCACGCATGACAGGGATGAAGCGTTTCTGGCCCAATCTGCTGACAGGTACGACTTGGAACGCCGTATGCGCGCTATTGACTGTGACGGTCTCTCCGGTTCACGTCGTTTTGGTTCATGGCACCTCGATGCCCTGAGATAAGCTGCAATGCAAGTTTCAGAAGATGTAAACACCGTTAGCACGAGTTTCAATCAAACCCTGGCCCTGCTTCAGGGCCTGCCCTTTGACATGGCTCGAGAACAATATGCCAAAGCCGTGCAGGTGGGACTGATCGAGCGATCCATGATCGCTTGGGCTAAATTCGAGCGTCAACTTGATTTGCTGGAAAAAATGACCTTGGGCCCGTGGGCCCGTCGTGTCTGACCGCATTCAGATATCTTCCAGCAGCGGGTAGGGTGCCGGCTGCAGGCTCAAAATCGGGCCGTCGGCGGCAAAGGCACGGACAACTCCAGCCTCGAATGCGCTGATTTGCATGGACACAATGGCATCAAAACCACTTTCGGGCGACTTCGCAGCCTGAACCACCAGGCCGCAAGGCTGGCTGGCATCGTCCGGCGCAAATATCTCGTCACCGGCTTTCAGTGCCATATCACCATGGGCCAAGTAGGCACGACGCTTCAGGGTGCCGCGGAACTGGCTGCGAGCCACCACTTCCTGGCCCGGATAACAACCTTTTTTGAAATTAACGCCTCCCACTGACTCGTAGTTCAGCATCTGCGGCACAAAAGCTTCAAAAATGGCTTGGGTTACCGTCGCAATCCCGCTACGCACCTCACCCCAGGCCCACTGTTCAGGAGACAAAGCCGAACCTGCTGGGGCAGCAGTGCCCAAAGGGGCGACCCACAAAGCCCTTGGCACACCGTCTGCGGGATAAAGATGAATAACCGAAGCTACGTCCACATCAGCTTTGCTCCAGACGTCGCCCTTGCCATCATTCATGGTTTGGGTGACCGATGAAACAGATGAGCCTGCCAGACCATAAATCACAAAATCAGCGCTGGCGTCCACCAGTTTGACCTGGGCACGCAGCACAAACATGCTCAAGCGCTTCAAGGTGGTGGCCAGCAGGTCATGGCTGCAGAGCAGAAAAATGTCGGTGGGACTGCGCTTGAAGCCGATGAAGCTGGCCTGCAAGCGCCCCTTGGCGTTACAAAAACCGGCCAGCCTGGCTTCTGACTGGCCCAGCAAAGAAAAATCGTTGGTCAACTGGTTGTGCAGAAATTTGGCAGCATCGGTGCCTTGCGCGCGGATAAGCCCTAGATGTTTCAGCGGGGCGACGCCTTGAAGAGTTGTATGCATGGGTGAATTATGATGCGCAGTCAATTTTTTAGAAGGCAATAGGGTTGTGCGATTTTTCATGAAATATCTGCTGATGCTGGCGCTCGCACTGGGTGGCGGTGGCTATTGGTGGATCAACCAGAGCCTGACTCTTGCAGCGCCGACGCTCGATTTGTCGGTCGAGCCCGGCACAACGCCCCGTGGTGTGGCACAACTTGCCGTGGACAGCGGCGTGCAAACTTCGCCGATGGTGTTGTATTGGTGGTTTCGCCTGTCGGGTCAGGCGCGACTGATCAAGGCCGGGAGCTACGAACTTGAAACTGGCTTGACACCTTACAAGCTGTTGTCCAAGCTGACCCGTGGCGAAGAGTCGCTGCGATCGGTGACGCTGGTTGAAGGCTGGACATTCAGGCAGGTGCGCGCCGCACTGTTGAAGGAAGAACAGCTCAGGCCAGACTCCAAAGGTCTTGACGATGCGGTGATCATGGAAAAACTGGGGCTACCGGGCCGCCACCCTGAAGGTCGTTTCTACCCGGACACCTACACCTATGCCAAGGGCAGCAGCGATCTCAAACTGCTTTTGCGTGCCAAGCATGCGATGGACAAACATATGGCCCAGGCTTGGCAGGCGCGAGCCGCCAATAGCCCCTTGAAGACACCAGATGACTTGCTGATCCTTGCCAGTATTGTTGAAAAAGAAACCGGCCAGGCCAATGACCGCGCCATGATTGCCTCGGTTTTCAGCAATCGCTTGCGCGTTGGCATGATGCTGCAAACCGACCCCACCGTGATTTACGGGCTTGGCGAACGTTTTGACGGTAATTTGCGGCGGCGCGACTTGATGACCGACACGCCCTGGAACACCTACACACGCGCCGGTTTGCCGCCGACGCCAATTGCCATGCCCGGCAAGGCGGCGTTGATGGCGGCGGCGCAACCCGCAAACAGTCGGGCCTTGTACTTTGTCGCACGCGGAGATGGCAGCAGCCAGTTCAGTGACAGCCTGGACGCGCACAATCGTGCGGTGAACAAATACCAACGCGGACAATAAACGAGCATGGCGAGCGGACTTTTCATCAGTTTCGAGGGCATTGATGGTGCTGGCAAATCGACACATATCGAAGGCTTGGTGCACGCCTTCAGGGAGCAGGGCAGGGTGGTTACCCCGACCCGGGAACCGGGGGGCACACCACTGGCAGAAAAACTGCGAACCCTGGTGCTGAACGAGCCCATGGACGCCATGACCGAGGCTTTGCTCGTTTTCGCCGCCCGGCGTGACCATTTGCAGCAGGTGATTGAACCTGCATTGGGTCGCGGCGAGGTGGTTGTGTGTGACCGTTTTACTGATGCCACGTTTGCCTACCAGGGTGGTGGGCGAAGCTTTGATCTTGATACGCTGCTTTATTTGGAACGCCTTGTGCAAACGGTCAAAAGTCCCAATGCAGATTTTTTGCGTCAACCTGACCTGACGATCTGGTTTGATCTGGCTCCGGATATTGCCGCTGCGAGGCTGGCAGGGGCGCGTGCACCGGATAAATTTGAGGCACAGCCTGAAGCATTTTTTGCGCGTGTTCGTGCCGGGTATCAGGCCCGTTGTGATGCAGATCCACAACGGTTTGCGCGCGTTGCGGCTGAGCAGAACAGGGAAGCCGTGTGGCAGGATGTACTGGACGGTGTGAAAAAGCGGGGCTGGCTGACATGAGCGAGTCCCTGGCTGGCGTTAACCCGGTTGCGCCCTGGATCGCGACCCAAACTCGTGCTTTGCTGGCCCAGCGCGGTCACGCCTGGTTGCTCTCGGGACCTTCCGGACTTGGCCAATACGAATTGTCATTGGCCTTGGTGCGGGCTTGGCTGTGTGAGCATGCCACGGTGCAAGGCGCCTGCGGACGTTGTGCAAGCTGCCATGCAATTGATGTACGCGCTCACGCTGACCTGTGTGTGCTCATGCCCGAGACCGTGATGCTGGCCCTGAACTGGCCATTGAGTGAAAAAGCCCAGGACGAAATCGACAGCAAGAAACGCAAAGCCAGCAAGGAAATTCGTGTGGACGCCATGCGCGATGCGATTGAGTTTGCTCAACGCACCAGTGCCCGGGGACGAGGCAAGGCGGTGCTGGTGTTTCCTGCGGAGCGCATGAATATTTACACGGCTAATGCATTGCTGAAAACTCTGGAAGAGCCTGCGGGTGACGTCAGGTTCGTTCTGGCGACAGATGCAGCGCACCAATTGTTGCCCACCATTCGCAGTCGCTGCCTGAATCACACCATGGCTTGGCCAGACCTGAGCACCGCCTTGGCTTGGCTGCAAAGCCAAGGAGTCAATGCCAAGCAGGCCACTGTGATGCTGCGTGCGGCGGGTGGCCGCCCCCAGGACGCATTGCAGTTCGCGCCAATTGCTGCGTTATGGCCGCGTTTGCCGCGCGCTGTGCAGGCAGGCGATATCAGTGTTTTCAAGGACTGGACCCCGGCGCAGACAGTGGATGCACTGCACAAGATCTGCCACGACTTGATGGCACTGTGTTGCGGGGCTGCGCCCCGTTTTTTTGAGGCATCGGATTTACCCAGAATAGGGGATTGGCAAGGCTTGAACAACTGGGCCAAAAGCTTGTCTGACACCATGCGCACGGTCGAACATCCTTTCAACACCGGTTTGATGCAGGAGGCTTTGATCAGCCAGGCGCAACTGGCACTCAATGCAAAAACATGATGTTCACAGATTCCCACTGCCATTTGAATTTTCCCGAACTGATCCATGACTTAGCGGCCATTCGTCATGCCATGGCAGAGGCCCGTGTCAGTCGCGCGCTGTGCATCAGCACGACGCTGGAAGAGTTTGGCGCGGTGCATCAGCTTGCGCTGCAACATGATAATTTTTGGGCAACCGTGGGCGTTCATCCGGACAGCGAAGGTGTCAGGGAACCTTCTTTGGAAGAGTTATTGACCCTGGGCGGGCTGCCACGGATTGTTGGTAT